>CAYUYN010000105.1:0-8780 GCA_964449185.1 uncultured Anaerolineales bacterium
GCCAGGCGCTCGCGCGCGATCCGGAACGCGACGCCGCTGGCCCAGGCCAGGGCGCCGACCAGCACCAGCACCTGCAGGGCGGGTAAGATCGCGGTCAGGTACGGCGTCCAGGTCACAGCCGCCGTCCCGAACAAGTTCCACCCCAGATTCAGCGGGTCGGACAGCAGCGGCCAGAGATAAGACAGGTTGGTGAAGACAAACGACAGGCTGAAGGCCACCCATGCCCCCAACCCCAGCGGCACCAGGGCGTAGGCCTGGGCCACGAACGTTTGCCTAAGATCGGCGCGTGACCGCGCCAGAGCCCGGCCGGCCAGCACCGCCAGGCCGAAGAGCCCGGGCAGCACCCAGAACACGATCAGCAAGAACCCCAACGCGTAGGTCGCCCAGGCCAACGAGCCAATGGAATAGGCCGCCGACTTGAGCGCCGCCCATGGGCCGAGCATGACGGCCGAGTACACCATGGCGCTGCCAAGCATGACGAACGCCTTAAACGCCTCGTCCAGCCGGCGGCCGGCCGGCTCGAGCAGGTCGGCCCCGAAGGCGCGTAGATTGAGGGCGATATTGTCGTGCGGGCAGGTGCGCAGGCACTCGGTGCACATGCCGCAGTAAGTATTCTTGACCAGGCCGCCCGGGAACACCTGCCAGGGGCAGCCGTAGCCATCGGCGCTGCCGGTGTAGCAGGTCTTCTGCGTGTGGGTGACGCACACGGCAGGATCCTTCACCCGCACTTCCACCGGCGCGAGCTGGGCGTAGAGACCGATGAAGCCGCCCACCGGGCATAGATAGCGGCAGAAGGCGCGCCGCTCAAAGACCAGGCTCGTGCCGACGGCGAGGAGCAGGAAGCCCCCCAGCACCAGCGCTGTGACCCGCGGCTGGGTGAGCACGACCACACTAAACAGGGCGACCAGGCTGAAGGCCACGTTCTGAAGCCAGATGTTGCGCAGGGCTCGGGGCCAGCGCCGCCTCAGGCCCACTCCTTTGGCCGGCGGTCCCAGCACCGCGCCGCGCTGCAGCCACTCGCCCGGCGCCGGGATAGGGCAGATGCTGCACCAGCCGCGTCCGAACAGCGGCACAGCGACGAGCATCAGGCCTGCCCACCAGGCGATCCACACGAAGACGATGGCGAAGTTGTGGCTGCCGACCGGGGTGCCGGCCAGGCCGGCGACGATGGCGAAGACGAAACCGGCCAACGCCGCTGTCGTGAACACGAACTGCGGCCAGCGGCTGCGGAGCATGGGCCTGACCAGGGGCAGGGCGGTTAGGTCGAAGCGTGGGCGAGAGGGCGTGGTCATCGTCGGGCCACCCAGACGCCGGCGATGACCGCCAGCACTGCCAGGCCGGCTGCTCGATAGAACAGCCAGTTGGGGCCGACGCTCAGCCTGCCAATCATGAACGGGTGCAGCGCCCCACAGGTGACGGAGCAGCGGAAGCGGAAGGTGCCGGTGCGATCGGCGACGAAGGTCAGGCGCGCGGTCTGGCCCGGCTGCGCCGTGAGGCTCAGGCCATAGCCGTCGAGGAAGAGGCCGTGCTCGACGTCGGTGGCGACGACTTCAATCGTTACGCGGTCTCCTGGATTGGCGTGCAGGATGGCTGGCGCGAAGGCGAACTGGCTGGCCTCAACTCGCAGGCGCCGGTCGCTTGGGGCAGCGAGCGAGCCCGGCGCCGGCCACAGCCCAATCGCCAAGACTGCCAGAGCAAGCACAAGCCATCCCAAAACGGCAGACGGGCGGCGAACGGAGGCCGGCATGTGGGGTTACTGGGGCGGGGCCATGTTCGACGGGCCGTATTTCGCGTAAGTGCCGTCGATGGTAGCGCTGATGTCCGCCATCGATTTGCCCTCGCGCAGCAGACGCATCGCGTCCTGTGTTATGTCAATGCAGATGGAGCAGCCGAGGGCGTGATGATCAAAAGTGACGTTTCCGGCCGTGTCCTGGCCAGAAACGTAGCAGTCGTAGTTCGATTTGTGGCCCACTTTGCCGCACCCGCAATAGCAGGCGATGTGCTTCATCAGGTCGGGATTGGCAACCGCGAAACGATAGGCCTGCTGGACGGTGACCGGGGCCTGTTGGACAACCATGGGCATCGGCGCCATGGGGGCCATCGACAATTCGTGCGTGGCGGGAGCGGTGCTCCCGCTACAACTGGCGGCGCCCCCGACCATCACAATGATCGCAAGCACCAGAAGGACTTTCTGTCTAGTTGGCACGAGAAGCCTCTCGAAAGATGCCCACAGCGGATTGCCCGGACATGGCTGTAGTTTAGTCGGCCGCGGATGTATCGCGTAGTGACAAACATCATCCGATTTCGGTCAATTTATCAACCGATCATTGGGCTGGCATGACAATCGTCACGTCTGTGTCTCAGTCAATGGTACCAATCCACCGCAAAGTCATGGGCAGCTTTCGCTTGGAATGCGGCGCGCCAGCGTAGGCCGCTTTGGCGACTGTGCTCGACACCGCCAAGTGCGCCGCCGTGAATGGTTATATTTTCGTTTGACTCATAGTCCGTTGGTACTATAATTGCAGTGATTCGTCGTGCCAGACTTCATCCGAATTGTATACAAGCGTCATGATCCGCTGGCACACCCGCACGGATGTAAACATAACGTCTGTTTTCTACGCAGGGTGTGTCTTCGGCGGGAAGCGAGACGCGGGGGAGGCAGTCACCGGGGCCTCTCGCAACGTATTCAAGGCGCGCCCCTACTTTCGGCTCGCAAGCTCATTGAACCTGCCTGAGATTGGCCGGCGGGAGGCAGAGGCGGGCTGGGCCCCAATTCCAAATGCCGGGCCGATCTCGCCCGCCGTAGAGCGACAACGTCATGAAGTTCAGTTGGCCCCTTAAGAGAAACCGCACAGCCACCATCCAGCGCGAGATACCAGCGGTCCCTTTAGGTTCCCCCTCGCGGAATGGGGCGGGTGAGGCCGAAAACGCTGTGCCGGACGAATTCTGGCGCATCGACGAAGCCGAGGTCATCCAGCTATCGGAAAACACTTTCTATCAGATGTCGGTCGACGTGTTTTTCAATGCGCGTCATTACGTCAGCTTCCAAGGGAACCCTGGTCCCGAACACGCCCATTCCTATCGGCTGCAAGCCACTTGCCGAACTCAAGGCCTCGCCCGCGAAGATCATATGGTCATTGGGTTCCAGTTTCTGCGCCAAACAATGATCCAGGTGGTGAATGCCTACAACAACCGGCTGCTCAACCGGCTACCCCCCTTCAAAAACATCCAGCCCACCACCGAAGTCCTGGCCGCCATCCTTTTCCGACAACTCGACCGGCTCTTGATCGACCTGGGTCTGGTGTTGATCAGCATCACGGTATGGGAGTCCCCGACGGAGGCCATCACGTATGGCCGGAACAGCGACGCGACCGGTTAATGACGCTGGCGGTGACCGGTACCCACGGCCGGAGGGTGGCAGTCAACGGCTCCGCCCCTGCCTGCCGAGGACCCAGAGCGCTGTCGGAACGCCTGCACGGGCCGAGAGGGTCCCAGGCCGAGATCCCTCGCGCGCGATCTGGATGCCAGGTCAAGCGACTGCGTTCGCGCTCGGGATGTCAGGCTGATGGCCTGGGTTGTGTCCAACCGTGCCGTCAACCCGGTGGGAAGATGTTCTGAACGGCTGAGGGCAGGGTGAATGCGCGGATGCAGTCAGGGCAGGCATTGAGAGCAGGCATTGAGCGGTGAAACTCTCCGAACACGCTCGCATTGGGATCGGCGTTCTCGTCATCGGCCTAGCTGTTCTTTTCCTCTACCGGGCGATCTTGTTCGTGCCAGCGGATCCAGCCCAGTACCCGTGGGGATCAGACACGCTGGGTCACGTGTTCCGGGCGGAGTACCTGCGGCAGCAAATGGCCGCAGGGGGAAGCGTGTACCCGGACCTGTTTCCCGACTGGTATATGGGCATTCAGTTATTGCGCTACTACCCGCCACTGCCGTATTACGTGATAATCGGCCTGCAGGCGGCGACGGGCGACGCGTTGACGGCCGCCAACTGGTTCCTGGCAGTCTGTGCGCTGGCCGGCGGACTGACGTGGCTGCTCTACCGTCGCTGGATTGGATGGCTGCCGGCGATTACCGGCGGTGTGCTGTTCGTGTTCCTCCCCGACAACTTGAGGGTGGCTTTCGCGGAGGGCAATCTCCCGCGCGCCTTGGCGACGGCCCTGCTGCCCCTAGCCTTCTTCTTTCTGCTGCGCGTGCTCGACCAGGATGGCGCGCGGTGGCACGGCGTGGGACTGGCACTCACCTTTGCGGCGATACTGTTCAGCCATGCCATGATGGCGGCCATTTATGCCGCCAGCGCCATCCTCTTCTGCCTAGCGGCCGGTTTGGCCCGGGCGAGCACGCCCAGGCGCCTGGCGGCGGCTGTGAGCGGCGTTGCGCTGGGGGTGCTGCTGTCAGGCTGGTGGCTGCTGCCCAGCCTCACCGGGGGCATCACCGAACTGAACAGCGCCGCCGTGACGGAGGCGCTGGCGACCTTCCCGCTCCATGCCATCCTGAATCCGTGGGGGCGCGCGGACAATCCCGAAGCTATCTACGTTGGGGCGGTGCTGCTCGTCGCCGCGGCGGCGGCCGCCTGGGTGCGGCCGGGGCGGAACGGCAATGCGGTCGCGCTGCTCTTCACCGGACTTTTCGGTGTGCTGATCGCCACCCCGGGGACCGGCAGCTTAATGAGTGCTCTGCCTTTTCACAACCTGCTCTGGCCCGTGCGCTTTCTCGGCATGGCCAGCTTCATGCTGCTGCTGGCGTTGATGTGGTGCGCGAACGCGTGGGCAGAAAAATCAAAGCTGCTGGTCGTGGTGGTTGTAGCCCTGCTGGCGGCAGACAGCGCCGGCTCCTTGTTCTTGATCCACCTTCGTCCGCTGCAGCCTGACACGCTGCCGATCAGCCAGGCACTCAGCCGCTCGCAGGGCTGGCGCCAAGCCACGCTCGACCTCAGCCGGTTGGGGTCGGAACCGTCGTACTTCTATGCTACCGTGGCGGGCCGTGAACAGCTCTACGGGTGGGCGTACCAGGGGGCGCGCACGGCGCGCCCGGTCGCCGCCCTGAATGAGGCGGTGGAAGCAGGCTTTGTCGGATACATCGTGGATCGCCTCGCGCTGTATGGGGCGGACGATGTTGTTCTGCTAAAGGGCTTAGCCCATGCCCCGGCGGTCGCCAGCGGACTGGCCGGCGCCGGCTTTGTGCGCGTGTACCAGGGCACCCTGACGGATCTTTTCCACCGCGACGGCGCACCGCGGGGTTCGATGGTGAACTCGCCCGCCCTCGGAATCGGGCGCGGCGCGCAAAACCTGTCTTATCTCTTCCCCCAGATCCTCCTGGGCACCTCCCCGAATCTGGAGGCCTATGCCTTCGAGGATCTGATCCGTTACGACACCTTGTTCTTATCCGGCTTTACCTGGAATGACCGGAGCGCCGCCGAAGGGTTGGTGAAGCGGGTGGCCGCGGCCGGGGTGAACGTGGTGGTGGACCTGACCGACGCGCCGGAAGACCCGCTCGCGCGGATTCCGCGCTTTCTGGATGTCTGGGGCGAACGGATCATCCTGGCTCCGGAGCCGTTGAGCATTCAGGGAAGTGGGACGGTCTACCACCTCAAGCCGCCGGGCGACGACGGCGGCCTGTGGTACACCCACACGCCGCAGGGAGCGGCCGAGGTGACCCTGACGCTCGATTACCTGGGGGAAACCGCCACGGTCCTGGGATACAACGACTACGGACCAGGACGTGTTTGGTTCATCGGGATGAATCTGCCCTATCACGCGGTTGTCACGCAAGATGCGGAGGCCGTGCGCCTTTTGGCAGACCTCTTGGATTTGACTCCGGGCGCACCATCGAACTACACCACCATTCCGCTGAACTCGTACCGGGCCGATCGGAACGGCTACCAGTTCCAGGTTGAGCTCAATCAGGCCGCGACACTGCTCGTGCCCGTGGCCTACCATGACGGGATGCGCGCGACGGTGGATGGCGTCCTGGTCAAGATCAATTCCTTTGAGAATCTGGTTGCCTTTACGATGCCGGCCGGATCGCACCGGATCGAGATCCGGCTGCACCGCACGGGCATCTATGGGCTGGGTTGGTTTGCCAGCGGTCTCGCTCTGGCGGGCTTGGTGCGCCTGTGGACTTGGGAGAAACGGCCATGAAGAAAATCGCTCGAGCGCTGCTGATGGTCCTGGTGGCTGGCTTCGTGCTGGCCGCACCGGCCGAGGCAGCCAACATTACGCTGGATGGGCAGTTCGGCGACTGGGCGGGCCAGGCCAACGTCAGCGACCCGCCAGGCGATGCCCAAAATGACCACACCGATCTGCAAGCCTTCTTTTTCGCCAATAACCCTGGCGTCGGGACGGCCTACTTTATGGCCGAACGTTGGCAAAGCGGTTCGCAAGAGCTGACGCTGAACCTGTACGTCGATACCGACAACGACGGCAACTACGGCGGCAGCAACGACCGGCGCGTGATGGTCGACTATAGGCCGAACCCAAACGGCCGGGTGAACGTCGATCTGTACAACGGCGCGGGCACGTGGCTGAAGAGCATCGCCGCCAACGCCAGCTGGGGGGAAGCCGGAAACAATGCTGGGCGCGTGGAGTGGGGGGTGTCTTTTGCGGATCTCGGCATTGTGGCGTTTCAGACGATCCGCGTTCGGCTAGTCTCGATGGAGGGCAACAACGTCTCCGACGGCGTGGCCGAAGTGCAGTGGAGCCCAGCCAATGCGTTGGGCTGGCCCCTGCTCGCTGTGGTGGCGGTCGTGGGAGTGGGCTGGCTGATCCACAGGCAGCGGAAGACGAGGTGAACGGCTGGCTGCTGGCTCCCTTATTCGCGGTGTGGGTGGTGGCGGTGGACTTCCTTCGCCGCTATCGCATCTGGATCCTCTTCTACACGATCGGGACGGTTGGCTTTGTCTACTGGGTGGTGGTCCTCGGCAGCGCCCTGCAGCTGGACGTGCGGCTGGCGCAGTCGGTGGCCTGGACCGTGCATACCATCTCCAGCACCGCCGCTATTCCCACGCGCATCTTCGAGGCCGCGCCAGGTGTCCTGCTGGTGCTGGTCGTAGCCCAGGAGATCGGTTGGACCGCGCTGCACGTGGGCGTCGAGTCCTCGGGAATGCTGGAAATCAGCGTCCTGGTGGCGCTGCTGCTCTTTTATCCCGGCTGGTCACTGAACCGGCGGGTCGGGGCAGCCCTGCTGGGGAGCGCCGCCATGTGGTTGGCCAACATCCTGCGGATGCTGGTCATCGTCGCCATGTTGAATCGCCTGGGAAAAGAAGCCCTGGTTCTGGCACACACTTACATCGGCAAGTCGCTCTTTTTCCTGATGGCCATCGCAGTCTTCTGGTTCCTGATTACTTATCCCACCATCCACGGTCTCCGACGAGCGCCGAAATAGCCAAATGGAACGACTGATCGCCTTTACGCTCTTCTGGGGCGTCTGGCTACTGGTCCCGATGTTGATCGACGGGATCACCACGCTCACCAGCCTGGTGGCCGTGCTGATCCAGCGCTCGCGTCGGGCGCAGCTCAAAAAGAGGGCCCTGGATTATTTTCCATTGATCAGCATCATCGTGCCGGTCTACAACAGCAGCCAGACGCTGGAGGCCTGCCTGCGCTCCTTCGCCGCACAGGACTATCCCACCGACCGCATAGACATCCTGGTGGCGAACAACGGCAGCACCGACGACTCCTTTGCGGTCTTCGGCCGGATGCAGAAGGAACTCCCCCTGCAGCTGAGCTGGCATCCGATCATCAACAAGGGCAAGCCGTGGGCCTTGAATGCCGGCATCCACCTGGCGCGCGGGAAGTACATCTTCAACATCGACAGCGACGTGGTGCTGGGGCCGGGCGCCATCCGGCGGGTGGTCGAAACCCTGGAGGCGGAACCCGATCTGGGGGCGGTGACCGGGTCGGTCGAGGTGCTGCCACCCCCCGCGGACGCCTCCCCCCTGCGGCGCATCCTGAACGAGTGCGAGTTTTTTGAGTACCTGGCCGCTTTTCACGTGGGGCGCGAGCAGCAGACCCTGCTGGGCAACCTGTACACCCTCTCCGGGGCGTTCTCCGTCTTCCGGCGTGAGGTGCTGCTACGGACGTTCCTCTACAGCCAGGAAACCGTCACCGAAGACACGGATCTGACTTTTGAGCTGTACGAGCGCTGCGCCGAATGGCGCGTTGGCTGCGTCAGCGACGCCATCGCCTACGTTCACCCTATCGAATCGATCAGCGCGCTCTATTCGCAACGGGTGCGCTGGCAGCGTGGGCAGCTGGAGGTGTGCGCGCGCCACGAAGCGTTACTGCGCCGTCCCATCTGGCGGATACGGGGGTTTGCCCCGGCGCGCATCCTGGCCGTGGATCATACCCTGGCATTTCCACGGATCGTTTGGACGTTCTTGCTGCCAGTCCTGGTGCTGTACGGCTATTCGGCCTCGCTGATCCTTATGGCGCTGGCGGTGCTGTACGTCTTCTATATGTTCATCGACGTGCTATGGATGATCGTCGCCTGGCTCGACGCCAACGCGCGCGCGCGGGCGCGGCTCTTACGTTTCGGGTGGATGGTCCCGCTCCTCCCACTGTACCGGATGATCATCTTCTGGTTTCGCTTCAGCGGCTTTCTGCATGCGGTCGCCGAGCCGGGCAGCTGGCGCGTAGCAGACCCGGCCGTGCAGGTGCGCCAGGCGCTCCTTGACGAGCGCGAGCGCCTTCAGAAGCTTTGGCAGTATCTTCGCCTCATTTTCAAGCCGACGAACAAGTCCTGAAGAAGTCCAGGCGATGGAAGACCGCGCAGCCGCA
>CAYUYN010000105.1:8880-11277 GCA_964449185.1 uncultured Anaerolineales bacterium
CGCAAGACGTTGTGACCGCGGAAGGCGCGGCGGAATACCTAGGGCGGCGCTTTACCTCTCCACTTAACCGGTGAGAACGCCGCACTATCCGCTTTAAGGGGCCACGTGTTGACACTCCCTGGCGTCAGGAATAGCGTATCAGAGGTACGGGCTACTGGCTCGCTAAGTCGTGGTCAATCTGTACCAGGTCAACGAAAATACAGCTGGAGAGCACGGTCTGCCGGGCGGCCTTGGTGAACCCCCCTCTGCTGAATAGCACATACGATATTTGCCAGGAACCTGGCATCACTTGAGAGATCAGTTTGGCTGTTTGTGCTGCAAACCGCTCTATGAGGCTCTTGTCAATCGGTGTCTTCAACCACTTGCACTCACCCACCAAGATCTGGTGTTCATCCTCGTTGATGGCAACAACGTCGATTTCGGGTTCGCCCTTGGCCCAATAGGCACCGACACGTCGTGGCACAAATGGTAGCCTGCCAGCGTCGGCCTGCCGCAAGACCCACTCTCGGCACAGTTCCTCAAAGACATACTTGCCGATGAACTCGGGCAGGTGCTGACGCAGGTTGGCCCACACTTGCTCGGTCATGCCGCGTTCGAGCAGCGTCCGCGCCGGCGCGATAAAACGGTAGTAGAAGCGCAGATAGTGGTCCACGATCTGATACCGCCCGCTCTTGCTGTGCTCGGGCCGGCTGACCGTCGCCGGTACCTGGCGCTCCACGAGGCCCAGGTTCTGGAGCACTGTCAGGTACTTGGCGGTCGTGGTGTCTGGCAAGCCGGCCATCTTCGCGATCTCAGTCACCCGCAGATAGCCCGCGGCGATGGCGCTGACAATCGCGACGTAATTTCTAGGTTCGTCCAGCTGGTCACGCAGCAGGGCCGCCGCGTCGTCCATGATAAGGCTGGAATCGAGCAGGCGGCGCAGATTGGTCTCCAGGCTATACCGTGGCTCCAGCAGTTCCAGGTAGCTCGGCACGCCGCCCACGCAACCATAGATGGTGACCCGGTCTTCCGCCGAATAGCCCGCAAAGAATTCGTGGAGCACGCCGTAGGGCAGGGGCTGCAAGTGGAGGTGGCGGGTGGCGCGCTGGTAGAGCGGAGCGCGCGCCGCCAGGACCTCGCGCTCGATCATGCCAGCATGGCTGCCGGTGATGACCAGCATCAGCCGGGTGCGCTTGAGTTGATGGTCCCAGAGGCGCTGCAGCAGGCTGGTGATGGCCGGCTCGGCCTCGAACAGGTAGGTGAACTCATCCAGCACGAGCACCAGACGCTCGCTCTCGGCTAAGCGCGCAACTTCCAAGAGGGCGAGTTCCCAGTTGCCAAAGTCGAAATCGGCCGGGATGGTGGCGCCCGGCATTCGGAAGGCCTGAACTGTATGCGAGAAGGACCGGAGCAGCGCAACGGCTGAGGTTCGATCCGCTGTCCAGAAGATCGCACGGTGGCTGCGGGTTTGGAGCCAGTGGGCGAGCAGCACGGTCTTGCCGACGCGGCGCCGGCCGTACAGGACGAACAGCTCGCCGCCCGGACGGGCGTACTGCTCGTCCAGCATGGCCAACTCGCGCTTCCGATCGTAGAATGGCATGGTGTTTCGGGTGGGCTGGTCTGGATACTACTCAGAAGTATAATACTCCAAAGTAGTATTTCTTGTCTGGATTGGCTTGAATACCAGTATAGCGCACAGGACCAGCGTTCGGTGAGAACGCCGGCGGCAAGGCCTGTGCTCATCCTTCCCCTTCAAAGGCACGGCTTCCGTGCCCTACAGCTTCCAGTTGTCGACCGGACTGGCTCGCCGGTGCGTGTTCGCGACATCCATCTGCTGGCTTTGAGGTCCCCGGCTTGATGCGATACGTAGTGCTCCCAAATGGCACAAAGTATGAGGAGACATTGAGGACTCGCCGCTGTGAGGCTGTGCTATATCAAATGGCATGGACGTAAGCACAGTTAGAGTTTATGGTCAGCCAGATATGCCGGGAGAGTAAGATGGAAGATCCAGTCGTGACCGTTCCCGAAGTCGCTTGTTATCTAAAGCTGTCCAAATCGAAGGTTTACTACCTGGTATAGAAGCGAAAGATCCCCCATATCAAGATCGGCCGCAATGTGCGAGTCAGAGAGAAGGATATTCAGATGTGGCTGGAAGCGAACAGCGTCGTAGCCCCCAAGCAGTAGTCTTCAACCAAGAACCCTATCAAAACAAAAACCCCTGCTGGCAGGGTTTTTGTTTGCGCAACTGGCTGGTCACGGACGTGCATGGGGCAGGGCCTCAATTTCAAGGCTCCGGCCCCTTCTGATTGATGTACTTTTGGGAAAGAAAAAGGCCCTCTCATCAACGAAAGGGCCTTTTTCCTGTGCGCCTAGAGGGACTCGAACCCACGGCCTTTTGGTCCGCAACCAAACGCTCTA
>CAYUYN010000106.1:0-2790 GCA_964449185.1 uncultured Anaerolineales bacterium
GGGGTCAGGCTCAGCGCCACCGCCGCCACCGCCACCGGCAGCAGGGCCAGCGCGTTGATCTTGGTGAGCATGGCGGCGGCCAGTAGCAGGGTCAGCGCCAGGGCGCGCCGCAGTCCAAAGCCGTTGGTCACCAGGCGCACGGCCAAGGCGAACACCCCCGCGCTGAGCGTGATGACCAGCACATCATTGGTGACCATGCTGCTACTGAACAGGAATTGCGGCCAGAACGCATACAGGCTGGTGGCCGCCCACACCGGGCCAGACTGCCCCGGCCACACGCGCCGCGCCGTGGCGTAGACGAAGAGCACGCTGAGGGTGCCGATGACCACGCTGGCCAGCCGCGCGGCGCGCACGGCCAAGGCCAGGCGGGCGGCCTCGCCCTCCAGCCGCGGCGGGTGCAGCGCATAGTTGAGGCCGCCGTCGCCGTTGGCGATATAGGGGTTGCGTTCTGGCAGAGTGAAGGTCTCGCCCAGGTCGAAGAAGGTCAGCAGCGGCGCGATCAGCACATAGTACAGCGGCGCCTGAAACCGCTCGCCCACATTGGCTATCTCGGGGTCATCTGGCTGGAGCAGGTGGCCGTTCTTGGCGATGTAGCGGGCATAGGCGAAGTGGCCGTCCTCGTTGTCGGCCTCCCAGATGGGCACCGCAAAGCTGTAGGCCGCGCCCAGCGCCAGCCGGGTGATCAGCAGCAGCGCCAGGCCCCAGCCCGCGCCATTCAGTGCGCGCCTCATCCAGGTGAGCTTCCGCGCAGGCGCCGGCTGCTCGCCAGGAGCACCACGCACACCAGCAGCGTGAGGCCGCTGATGGCCGCGCCGATCAGCAGCAGGGCCAACGGCAGCCAGGTGACCGTCTCCAAAATGCCGGTTTGCGCCGGCGGCGAGCCGGTGAGATAGCCGCCATAAGCAAAGACCAGCGCGCCCAGCACGGCCGCCGTGGCCCGCAGCTTGAGCGAGCGCAGGAACGCATACATGCACAGCGAGGCCAGCAGATAGTGCAGCGCCACCTCGGCCACCAAGGCGCCCAGCGGGAAGTGGCCCCAACCCTGCGCGCGCAGGACGAGGTTGAGCAGCCAGACGGGCGGGTAAAAGAGCTGGGCCTGGGGGTCGGCGTGGAAGAGATAGCCCGCGTACAGGCAATCGGCCCACAGCGGCAGCCGCCCGTCCGCCAACGCCTGGCAGGCAATATCGCGGAAGACACCAAACTGCTGCGAAAAATCGCCGGGGGGATAGGTGAGACGGTTGGCCGGGTTGGGCGCCGCGAACCGCCAGAAGAAGAGGGCCCAGGCCGCCACCAGTGTCAGGCCGGCCCAGAGCGCCGGCCGAGGCAGCCGGTGTCGCAGCGACTTCATGCGCGGTCTTTCGTCCTGGCAACGCGTTTGGTTGGATGTAGGCGCGCCGCCAGGGCCGGCCCCAACGGGCGCAAGAGGCTGAACGAAGCAACATGGTGTCTGCCGGGGGCATTATACCTGTAATCCCATGCCATCATGGGCCGCGCGTCAGGTCTCACAGGGCGTTCTTACGCATTGCGTCGGCTGCGGGCCTGCAGGCGGGCTGCCCCCTCTCCCTCCCCAGCCTCCCTTAAGTCGCCCACGCAAAGCGGCTAAATCCGCTTCAAAATCCGCTGCCAACTTCGCGCCCCTGGTTTCGCGAAGCGCGCCAAGGGCGATGGTCTACCCGCGCAAGGTCGCGCCTACTTCTTCCTGCAGCTTCTTCACGATGCGCGCGCGCGCCTTGGCCACCTCGGCAGCGGTGAGCGTGCGGTCGGGCGCCTGGTAGGTCAGGCCGTAGGCCAGGCTCTTCTTGCCCGGGCCCACCTGCGCCCCCCGATACACATCGAAGAGCGTCAGCCCGGCCAGCAGCTTGCCGCCCGCGCCTTCGATTACCGCCTGCACGCGCGCCGCCGGCACGGCCTCCTCCACGATCACGGCCAGGTCTTCATTCACCGGCGGGAAGGCTGGCACGGGCGCCACGTTGTAGCGCTCGTTCACGCGCGCGAGCAGCAGTTCCAGGTCCAGGTCGGCCACCAGCACCGGCTGGGCCGGCAGGTCGTAGCGCGCGCGCACGGTGGGGTGCAGCTCGCCCAGCCAGCCGGCGTGCTGGCCCTCCAGCAGCAGGCGCGCCGTGCGCCCCGGCAAGAAGCTGGGGTGCTGGGCCTCGGGCTCGGGCGGGGCGTAGCTGACGCCGGCCAGGTGCAGCCCGGCCACGAGCAGCTCCACCACGCCCTTCAGGTCGAAGAAGTCCATCAGGCTGCGGTCGGAGCCTTGCCAGGCTTGCGGGTCGCGCGGGCCGGTCAGCGCCACCACCACGCGCCGGTGCTCGTCGGGTAAGCCGGTTTCTGGCACGCCGTCATCGTGCTCGCCGGGCAGGTACACCAGCCCGATCTCGAACAGCGCCAGCCGCTCGCGCAGGCGGCTGTTGCTGGCCAGCACGTCCAGCACGCTGCCCAGCAGCGAGTGGCGCATCACCACGCGGTCGGTGACGATGGGGTTTACCAGGGTCACGTAGGGCCGGTCGTCGGGCTGCGCGTCGCGCGGCAGCAGCCGGCGCTCGCGGTCGGGGTGGGTCAGCGAGTAAGTGATGACTTCCTGCAGGCCGGCCTCCACCAGCAGGTCGCGCGTGCGCTCCTCCTGTTCCAGCGCCGCCTGGCCGCGCTGGGGGGGCAGGCTGTCGGCCATGCGCGTCTCGGGGATGCGCTCGTAGCCATACACGCGCGCAATCTCCTCGATCAGGTCGGCCCGGCCCACCACGCCCTCGCCGATATCCAGCCGATGGTCGGGCGCGGTGATGCGGA
>CAYUYN010000106.1:2890-11082 GCA_964449185.1 uncultured Anaerolineales bacterium
TTGAACTCGAGTGATTCCAGAATCCGCCGTATCTCATCGGCCGGCAGCCGCAGCCCCAGCAGCCGTTCCACCTCCAAGGTCGTTATATCCACCACCACCGGCTTGGCCGGCAGCGGATACTCGTCCACCAGGCCGGCGGCCACGGTGCCGCCGGCCCACTGGCGCATGAACTCGATGCCGCGCGTCACGCCGCGCTCGGTCATGGCCGGGTGTACGCCGCGTGAGAAGCGATAGGCGGCCTCCGACGGCAGGCTTTGCGCCTTCACCGTCTGGCGGATGTTAATGTACTCCCAGGCCGCGCCCTCGAGCAGCACGTTCACGGTCTGGTCGCTCACCTCCGAGGTCGCGCCGCCCATCACGCCGCCCAGCCCCAGCGCGCCGGCCGGGTCGGCCACCAGGATGGTGAAGTCGTTGAGCTTGCGCTCCACGCCGTCCAGGGTGGTCAGGGTCTCGCCTGGTTCGGGCAGGCGCGTGATGAGGGTGGGCGGCTGGTCCCCGGCGCGCCGCGCCAGCACGTCGTAGTCGTAGGCGTGCAGGGGCTGGCCCACCTCATACATGACGTAGTTGGTGGCGTCCACAATGTTGTTGATCGGCCGCGTGCCCATCAGCCGCAGCCGGCGCTGCACCCAGTACGGGCTGGGGCCGATCCGCACGCCCTTGATGAGCGCCGCCGTGAAGCGCGGGTTGAGCGGCGGCACGCGAATGTCGAGGGCGAGCTGCCCGGCGCTGGGCGCGCCCTCGGCCTGGACGTGGTAGTCCGGCTGGCGCAGGGGCTTGCCGGTCAGCGCCGCCACCTCGCGCGCGAGGCCGAGGATATTGGCGTTGCGCGCCATGTTCGGATTGATCTTGACCGTCAGCACCACATCGCCCATGTAGTCGGCCAGGGGCATGCCGACGGGCGCGTCGTCGTCGAGAATGAGGATGCCCTCGTGCTCCTCGGAGAGGCCCAGCTCCTTTTCGGAGCACACCATCGAGTAGGACTCGACGCCCCGGATCTTGGCGCGCTTGAGCGTCATCAGCTCGCGGCCGGGCTTGTGCCCGTCATACAGCACGCTGCCCTCGCGGGCATAGGCCACCTTGAGCGGCTTGGCCAGGGGGCCGGCGCCCTTGTAGGGGAACAGGTTGGGCGCGCCCGTGAGCACGGTCTGTTCCTGGCCGCTCCCGTCATCCAGGCGCAGCAAGGTCAGCCGGTCGGCGTTCGGGTGCGGACCCACCTCGAGGACCTGGGCCACCACGATCTTGGCCGGGTCCCAGCCCAGGCCCTTGGCCTTGCCCGCCTGCCCGGCCCCCGGCATCACGCCCCGGTACTCAACCTCTTCCACCTCCAACCCGCCGAAGGTGAGCTGATAGGCCAGCGCCTCGGGGCTGAGGTCGATGTCAACGAAATCGCGTAACCAACTGATAGGTACTTTCATGAGCTTGTGCTCCTTGCCGCAGTGGTTAGTGGGCAGTCACTAACCACTGACCGCTGTCCACTAACCACTTGATTTTAGAACTGCTCCAAGAACCGCATATCATTTGCAAAGAAGTACCGAATGTCCTCGATGCGGTGCTTGAGCATGGTGATGCGCTGCGGGCCCATGCCGAAGGCATAGCCGGAGAAGACGTCCGGGTCGTAGCCGCCGTTCGCCAGCACGGTCGGGTGCACCATGCCGCAGCCGAGGATTTCCAGCCAGCCGCTCTGCTTGCACACGCTGCAGCCCTGGCCGCCGCACAAGAAGCACTCCACGTCCATCTCGGCCGAGGGCTCGGTGAAGGGGAAGTGGTCGGCGCGGAAGCGGGTGCGCACGGTCTGCCCGAACATGCGGCGCGCGAAGTCGCTGAGCGTGCCCTTGAGGTCGCTCAGGGTGATGTGGCGGCCCACCGCCAGCCCCTCCACCTGGTAGAACTGGATGTCGGCCCGCGCCGTGATCTGTTCGTAGCGGTAGCACATTCCCGGCAGGATCACCCGGATCGGCTCGGGGCAGAGTTCCCGCATGGCGTGGATCTGCCCCGGCGACGTGTGCGTGCGCAGGATGACGTTAGGCGTCGTGGTGTAGAACGTGTCCACCATGTCGCGCGCCGGGTGGTGCGGCGGGATGTTGAGCAGTCCGAAGTTGTACTCGTCGCTCTCCACCTCGCGGCTGCGGTAGATTTGGAAGCCCATCTCCCCGAACACCCCATAAATTTCGCGCAGGCCCACCGTGGCCGGGTGCAGCCGCCCGCGCGCCAGCGGGCGGCCGGGCAGGGTCACGTCCAGCGCGCCAGCCGTCATGGCCTGCTGCATCTCGGCCTGGCGCAGGCTTTCGGCGCGGTCGGCGTAGGCGGCCTCCAGGGCGCGCTTCACCTCGTTGCCGCGCTGCCCGAGGGCCGGGCGCTGCTCCTTGGGCACGCTGCCCAGGCCGCCCAGCGCCTCCATCAGCGGCGAGCTGCGCCCCAGGTGGGCGATGCGCCACTGCTCCAGCGCGGCGCTGTCGGTGGCGGCCTCCAGGCCGGCCTTCGCCCCCGCTTCGATTTTATCCAGGTGTTCGAGCATGGTTCCTCCTGCCCTGCGCAGCCCGCGCTTAAAACAATACGCCCGTCCCAGCAAAGGGACGAGCGCAAAAAGCCCGTGGTACCACCCTCGTTGGCCGCGTGACACGGCCCACTCAGTCCCAACGGCCCCGGCTTATTGGCCGGGCGACTGGCGGTTCGCGTAACGGTGAACTTCCGGCGCTGACTACCAAGGACCGTCAGGTAAGGACCGACAGGTCCCGTTCACCAGCGCGGCTCGGGAGAGAACTTCGGCGGGGGTCTTCCGGGTTGGGCTTGCAGTCTATGACCCAACCTCCCTGGCGGCCTCGGCCCGCGTACTTTTCTCCGTCGCAGCCTTTGCGGTATTCGATTAAGCCTGATTATCCGCAAATGTCGGGAGAGTGTCAAGGGAAAGGCGCGCGCCCGCGCACCCCTCCTCCAAAAGGCGCGTTGGATCAGTTGTAGGAGCGCCTTCCAGGCGCGATTCCCTTGTACGCAAAAGTGATCGCGGCTACAAGCCGCTCCCACGGCCGTCACACGCACCTTTTCAGACGTGGGAGCGGGTTCGCTACGCAGCCCGCGATCACCTTGTCCTGCACAAGCGCTCGCGCCTGGAAGGCGCTCCCACTGCCCACTGACCACTAACCACTGTCCACTTCCCTCCCCGCGCCGGTGTATACTACCCCCTGCCCCTGCTTCACAATGCCTTGGCCGCGCTGGCGTCTCTGCCAGCTCGCGAGATGCCATGCCCATTATCGCCGTCGATCACCTGTCCAAAGTCTTCCGCATTAACCAAAAAGACCCCGGCCTCGGCGGCGCGCTCAAGGCCCTGGTCCGGCCGCGCCATGTCGACAAGGTGGCGGTGGCCGGCATCACCTTCGCGGTTGAGCCGGGCGAGGTGGTGGGCTACATCGGCGTCAACGGCGCGGGCAAATCGACCACCATCAAGATGCTCACCGGCATCCTGGTGCCGTCCGGCGGCCAGGTGCGCGTCTTTGGCCGCGACATCGGGCTGATGGCCTGGCTGAGCCCGCTCGTGGCCGCCGTGCTGGTGGTGGTCGGCTACCGCCTGTGGCAGGTGGGGCTGCGGCGCTACTCGGGCACGGGCTCGTAGCGTTGGAGGCTCGTCGCGTGCGCACGCCTGCCAGGGGGCGCCTGCTCCTGGGGCTCATCGTCGCCATCTACGGCCTGCGCCTGGCCGCCCAGGTGGCCGTGACCCCGCTCGGCGAGGGCCTGGACTTCTTCAGCCACCTGGCCTACATCGTCTTCATGGCCGAGCAGGGCCACGCGCCCGCGCCCAACGAGCCGTCGGTGCCCGATTGGGTGCTGCGCCTGGCCGCCACGGTGCCCGGGCCGGACAACTCCCTGGACGGGCGCGCGTACCGCGCCTGGGCCCAACTGGACACGGTGACCCGTGCGCAGACGCGCGCGGCCCTGAACGCGGACACCACCACCGCCGCCTACCCCGAGACCAACAACCAGAGCCAGCATCCACCGCTGTACTACTGGCTGCTCAGTGGGGTCTATCGCGCCTTTCCGGCTGCCGTGGGGCTGGAGGCGCGGGTGTACGTCCTTGGCTTATTGTCGGTGGCCCTCGCGGCCCTGGCCCTGCCGGGGATCTACAAGACCCTGCGCCTGTATGTGGACCAGACCCCGGCGCTGCTGGCCCTGCTGGCCCTGGCCTGGTACCCCAACCTGTGGCCGTTCCTGGCGCGCCTCACCAACGACAGCCTGGCGATGCCCCTGCTGGTGTGGGGCTTATACTTTTGCCTGCGCGCTCGCGCCAGCCAGGAGCGCCGGCACCTGGCGCTGGCCGGCGGGCTGCTCGTGCTGGCGTGCTTCACCAAGACGTATGCCTTGACCCTGCTGCCCGTCTACCTGCTGTGCGCGGTGGTCAGCGAGACGCGCGCGACGTGGCGCAACCTGCTGGTGGCCGCGCCCCTGGTTGTGCTCGGGGTGGGGGCCTTGTTCGCCTTCAACCTGGTGACCACCGGCCACCTGATCCCGCTCACCGAAATGCGCCTCACCGCCACCTTGCCGCTGGCCACCCGGCTGGCCGCGCCGTTCCAGGTGAACCCGCTCTGGTTTATGGGCGGCCTGGCCAAGGGCTTTTGGTGGCTGGGCTACTGGAGCTTTGTCTCGCCTGGTGCCCTGCTCTTCCTGCCCCTGGCCGCGCCCGCCAGCCTGCTGGTCATGCGGCCGCGCGCGCGTGGCCCCTGGCACGCGGGCGCGTGGCACGCGCATATCGGCCTGCGCGCGTTGTGGCCGCACTATGCCGCCGGGCTGTTGTTTGGGGCGGGCATGCTCTGGCACGCGGCGCTGTTCGCGCTGGAGGCGCGCCAGACCGGCGCGGCCCGCTACTCGGGCAATGAAGGCTGGTATGCCAACGTGCTGTTGGGCAGCGTCTGGGCCATCAGCCTGGTGCTGCTGCGCGCCCGCGTGAGCGCTGCGGCGCTGCAGCGCGTGTTGACCAGCGCACTGGCGCTGTTGTTGGTCACTAGCCTGGTGAGCCAGGCGGCGGTGAACCTGTATTGGGGGGGTGCGGTGGCGGTGGGCGGGCTCCTGCGGTCGGTGCCCTGGGACCAGTTCGCCGCCGGCCTGTTCAGCCCCGCGGCCTGGTCCAACTGGATGTCGCTGCCGGGCATCATCCAGCCGGTGGCCCTCACGGCCTTGCTGCCCCTGCTGCTGGCCCTGGCCGGCACGGTCATCGTCTGGCGGCAGCTTGTCGCTCGCGACTAGGCCGCCACGACCACCCCCGCGATTACGCATGAGACGTCTCCTTGCCTGCGCACGCGTGCAGGCCGCGCCGGGCCATCCGGCGCGCAGGGTATCGCGCTAGGCGAGGCTCACCGCGAACGGTCGGTGGGGGTTAGGGTGAGAGGCGCTCGATCTGCCAGGCCCCGTCTGCGTGCCAAGTATATCGCAGCCGGTCGTGCAGCCGGCCGGGCCGAGCCTGCCAGAACTCAAAGCTGTGCGGCGTCAGGCGGAAGCCGCCCCAGTGCAGGGGCAGGGGGATCAGTTCATCTGCCGCAAAGCGGTTCGCGGTCTCGGCGAACTCCGCTTCCAGGGAGGCGCGGTCCGGGATGACCGCGCTCTGGCGCGAGGCCCACGCGCCCAACCGTGCCGCGCGCGGCCGGCTGTCGAAGTAGGCCCGCGATTCCTCGGGCGTCACGCGCGCCACCGTGCCCGCCAGCCGCACCTGGCGCTCCAGCGGTGCCCAGTAAAGCACCAGCGCCGCGCGCGGGTTCTCGGCCAAGTCGCGGGCCTTGGCGCTGGCGTAGTTGGTGTAGAAGACAAAGCCGCGCTCGTCGAAGCCCTTGAGCAGCACCATGCGCGCCGAGGGCACGCCCTCGGCGCTGGCCGTGGCCAGGGTCATGGCCGTGGGCTCCACCAGCCGCTCGCGCAGGGCCAGGGCCTGCTCGAACCAGTTTGCGAACTGAAGGAAGGGGTCGGGGTCGAGATCGGACTCGTGCAAACCCGCCATCACTTAATCCTATACCCAGCCTCATTCATTGTTAAATATCCACCCCACCACCGCCCCCGGTGAAATCTCGTCCCCCAGGTAGGCTGCGCGCGTCACGGCCGATGACCCCCGCCCGCGCAGGCGCTCGGCCTCGCGCTGCATCTTGAAGAAGCGTTCATGCCAGCGCCGCAGGTTGCCCGTGCGCAGGTCCACCCAGCCCTTGGCCGCCCACCTTTCCACCGTCTCGGGGGTCACGCTACTATCTCGCCCTCTGCCCCACCTCTACATTTTCATCGCCCGTAAACAATCCGCCCAACCCGCCGCCGCGCGGCGACAGCACGCGGCTGGGGGCGAAGAAGGCAAAGTTGTCGAAGCGCACTTCGTCGCCGGCCTGCTTGCCGGGGATGGGCATGAGGCGGGCGGTGAGGGGCTTGTTGAGGCGCAGGGCCAGGGCGCCGACATCCACCAGGATGGCGGCCAGGGCCGCGGCGCTCACGTCGCCGGGCAGGGGCACGGTGTCGAGGCCCGCGCCGCACACCGTGGAGTACAGCAGCAGATCGTTAATGCTCAGCCGCCCTTCCGCCGCGCGCGCCGCCAGCACCGCATCCTCCAGCACGGGGAAGAACAGGCCCGCGAAGCCTACGTGCGGCACCTTGGCGCGGTCCAGCGTGTCGGCCAGGAAGGCCGCCGCCGCCAGGGTCCCCTGGTCGCCCACGGGCTGGCCGGTCAGGCGCTCCAGGGCCGTGCCCAGCGAGCGGGCCGCGTCCGGGAAGGGCGCGAAGGTAAAGTCGATGCCGCCGAAGCGCAGCCCGCGCGGCGCCCCCGGCTTCTTGACGGCGCGCGTGATGCGCTGGGCGTGGTCTTCCACGGCGCGGATCAGGCGGGCGCGCGCGTCGGCCAGCGAGCTGGCCTCGGCGCAGGCGGTCACGGCCAAGTCGGCGCCTTCGACGCCGATGGCCACCGCCGGCCCGCCGCCGTCGTGGTAGGCGGCGGGGAAGAACGGCGAGCCGGGCGGCACATTGGCCAGCGCCGCAAAGCGCAGGTTGCCGAAGCCATCGGGGCTGAGCGCCGCGCAGCCCCGGATGACCTCGGCCGCCCAGCGCGCCGCCGGCAGGCTAAGGCCGCCGTCCGCGTCCGCGATGCTGGCCGCGGCAAACACACGTTCGGTGGCGCCCACGGCCGCGGGCAGGGCTTCGTAAAAAGCTTGCCCATCACTGGGCCGCGCCGGGCCGAGCGTGGCGTAGTCGATCTTGTTGACGAAGCAGGCGGCTTCCAGGTCCAGCGCCAACTGCGTGACCTGTCCCGCGTCGCCCTGGCCGCTCTGGCCGAGCACCTGCGGGAAGGGGGTGATCGCCAGCCGCACGGTCTGCACCGTATAGCCGGCCTCCTCCAAAGCGGCGCGGATCTCGGCCGCCGCCTGCCCGGCCGCGGCCAGGCGCTCGTCGTCCACCGGGAAGCCCGGATCGGCAAAACAGGTAATGGTGCGGATGTTCATGGTGTCGCCCCCGCCTGCCGTGGCTGAGGGCGGCAAGCTTACGCATAGAGTTTATCACTTGGGCAGGGTAATGAGTAGTGGGTATGCCCAGGGCGTTCTCCTGCTCCCTTGACAGGGGTTTGGGGTGGTGCGGTCGCGACCGGGCCGGCGGTAGCGACGCCTACTCCGCGTCGGCCAGGGGCGGGGAGGTGAGGTGCCCACCCATATCGCCCAACTCGGGCAGTTCGATGCCTTGCAGACCGAGCACAAAGGCCAGTTGGCCGCCGTGATGCAGGTCGTGGGCCAGGATGCGGTAAATGGTCCACTGGCGCGAGACGGCATACGCCACGCCCTGGTAGGTGTGCGTGTAGGTCTTGGCCAGGTCGGCCACGGTCCACTCGGTGAGCGTGCGGCCCAGCATGCCCCAGGTCAGCGCCAGCCAGCGCACCAGTTCGGCCGGCTGCTCGGTGATGGGGTAGGCGTCTTCCACCACGTGCTGGCCGCCGTCGCGGTCGGTGTGCCAGTGGGTGATCTGGCTCATCAACTCGTCCCCGCCCGGGGGGTGCATCCGAAAGAACCACGTCAGCCGGCCAAAGGCGATGTGCCGCGTAAGCTCGCCGGCCGAGCGCTGGTTGGGCGCCGGCCGCCAGGCCAACTGGGCGGGTGTCAGCGGCGACACGGAATTTACCAGGCTCACCTGGTGGCCATCCCACCCGTCGTAGACGGTGGTGAGTGGTTGCGAGGCAGTAGTCATGCGGTCTC
>CAYUYN010000107.1:0-11045 GCA_964449185.1 uncultured Anaerolineales bacterium
GCGGTCGTCAGGCATTATGTGGCGTCTCGCGCAAACTCGCCCCCACGCTGAAATTTGGCCCAAAGCGCGACAAGTAGAAGTCCCTCCGACTTCAGGGTAGAATCGCCTCCAGCGCATTCCCATGGTCTCTCCTCCCTCCGCCCTCCAAGCCTTCTCGCCCGCCGTCCGTGCCTGGTTTCGCGAGCGTCTGGGCCCGCCCACGCCGCCGCAGGCCGAGGGCTGGCCCGCCATCCAGCGCGGCGAGCACACCCTGATCCTCGCGCCGACCGGTTCCGGCAAGACGCTGGCGGCGTTTCTGTGGGGCATCGACGAGCTGTACCGCGAGGCCGCCGCGCCGGACGCCGGCGAGCAGCCCGACGGCGTGCGCCTGCTCTACGTCAGCCCTCTCAAGGCGCTCAATAACGATATTGAGCGCAACCTGCGGGTGCCGCTGGAGGGCATCCGCGCGGTGGCCGCCCGCCAGGGCCAGCCCCTGCCGGCCCTGCGCGTGGCGGTGCGCACCGGCGACACGCCGGCCAGCGTGCGCGCGCAGATGCTCAAGCACCCGCCGCACATCCTCATCACCACGCCCGAGTCGCTGTACCTGATGCTCACCAGCCCGCGCGCCCGCGACATGTTCCGCACCGTGCGCAGCGTGATTGTGGACGAAATTCACACGCTGGTCGGCAACAAGCGCGGCGCGCACCTGGCGTTGAGCCTTGAGCGCCTGGCGGCGCTCGCGACTGGCCCCGTGCAGCGCATCGGCCTTTCGGCCACCATCCGGCCGCTGGAAGAAGCAGCGCACTTCCTGGGCGGGCAAGCGGGTGGGCCGGAAGAACCGCTGCCACGGCCGGTGACCATCGTCAATGCCAGCTATCGCAAGGCCCTCCAGCTTGAAGTCATCACCGCCGTGGATGACTTCCGCGATTTGCCGGGGAAGACCATCTGGCCCGCGGTCATCCCACGCGTGCTGGATGATATCCGGCGCCACACCACAACCCTGATCTTTGCCAACAACCGGCGTCTCGCCGAACGCACTGCCGACCGGCTCAATGCGCAGCTTGCGGCCGAACAGTCCGAGGAGATCCCGCCGGGCAGCACCGAGGCCCTGGCCCCCGGCGGCCTGGCGCACGACCGCGGCATGTTTGCCATCGGCGCGCCCGGGCCCATCCGCGCCCACCACGGCAGCATGTCCAAGGATGCGCGCCTGAGCATGGAAGAAGACCTCAAGGCCGGCCGGCTGCCCGCGCTGGTGGCCACCAGCTCGCTGGAGCTTGGCATCGACATCGGCGCGGTGGACGTGGTGGTGCAGCTCCAGTCGCCCAAGAGCGTGGCGCGGGGCCTCCAGCGCGTGGGCCGCTCCGGCCACCTCGTCGGCCAAACCAGCCAGGGCCGCATCTATGCCACCTTTCGCGAAGACCTGATGGAAGCCGCCGCCATTGCGCGCGGCATGCTCGAGGGCGCGGTTGAGCTCACCTGCACGCCGCAAAACCCGCTGGACGTGCTGGCCCAGCAGATCGTGGCGATGGTGGCGATGGATGATTGGTTGGTGGATGATCTGTTTGCGGTGGTGCTCCGAGCGTACCCGTACCACGCCCTGCCGCGCAGCGCCTTCATCGCCGTGCTTGACATGCTCACCGGCAAGTATTTCCTGGACATGCCATCCGGCGTGAAAGGGCCGGCCGCGGCACTGCGTCCCAAGATCGCCTGGGACCGCGTGAACGACCGCCTCACCGCGCTGCCCGGCTCCAAGCTCCTGGCGCTCAACAATTCCGGCACCATACCCGACACCGGCGCCTATGCCGTCTACCTGGGTGATGGCAAGACCCGGCTGGGCGAGCTGGACGAGGAATTTGTGCTTGAGACGCGCGTGGGCGACGCCTTCCTGCTGGGCAGCAATGTCTGGCGGGTGACGGACATCAACGACGACCGGCTGCTGGTCACCGAGGCGGCCGGCGCGACCCCGCGTATGCCGTTTTGGAATGGCGATTATCCATACCGGCCATACGAGTTGGGCGCCCGCATCGGCCGCTTCCGGCGCGAGATCGTCAGCCGCGTGGCCGGCGCTGACCCGGCCGAGGTGGAGGCCTGGCTAAGGCGGGAATACGTGCTGGATGAAAGTTCGGCCCGCAACTTGGTGGCGCACGTCCGCCGGCAGATCGAGGCCGTGGGCGTCATCTCGTCCGACACCACCATCATCGCTGAGTCTTTTCAAAACGCGGCTGGCGAGCATTACCTGGTCATCCATTCGCCCTTTGGTGGCCGAGTCAACGGCGCCTGGGCCCTCGCGTTGATGAGCGTCTGGCGCGAGCTGCTCGGCGTCACGCCCGAGGCGCAGACCAACGACGACGGCCTGATCTTCCGCCTGCCGGCGTCCAAGAACGATTTGCCGGCTGAAGTGATCCGGCAGATGACGCCCCAGGCCGCGCGCGACCGGCTGCTGCGCGAGCTGCCGCAGTCGGCCGTCTTTGGCGCGCGCTTTCGCATGAACGCCGGCCGGGCGCTGCTGCTGCCGCGCACCCGCGCCGGCAAGCGCACGCCGTTTTGGCTCCAGCGGCTGCGCGCCAAGGAATTGCTGGCGCACGTGGGCCGCCTGGAAGACTTTCCCATCGTGGCCGAGACCATGCGCGATGTGCTGCAGGACGTCTTTGACCTGCCGCACCTGGAGGAGCTCCTGACCCGCATCCAGCAGGGCGAGATCCAGGTGGTCTCGATCAACACCGTCGCGCCGTCGCCGGTGGCGGCCAGCCTGTTGTACAACTTTGTCAGTGTCTTTCTGTACGAGTGGGATGCGCCCAAGGCCGAACAACAGCTCCAGGCGCTCTCACTCACCGAGGTGCTCACTGGCGTGCGGGCCGAGGGGGCCACGTTGGGTGCCGCGGACGGCGTATTCCCGGGCGCTGACCTGAGCGATTTGCTGCGGCCCGAGGCCATCCGCGAGATCGTGCAGCGTGCCCAACATCGGGCGCCAGGGTATCAGGCCCGCACCCTGGAGGAGTTGGCGTTTGTTCTGCGGGAGTTGGGCGACCAAAGCACCTACGAGGTCGCCACGGCCAGCGCCGGCGATGGTGGCGCGTGGCTGGCAGAGCTGGGAGCACAGGGGCGGGTCGTGCCGGTAACCATTGGCGGGGAGCAGCGCTGGGTGCCGGTTGAGCTGGAGACCGACTACCGCGCGTCGTTTACGGCCGCCGTCGCACCGCCCAAGACCGATGCCCAGGCCATGGCCATCCTGCGCCGTTTCCTGCGGCACGCCGGGCCGGTGACGCGCGCCGAAATCCTGGCGCGCTACCCCTGGCCCGACCCATGGCTGGACTCGGCCCTGGCCCATCTCGCGCGTGCGGGCGAGATCGTCCCCGGGTGCTTCACCGCACCGGGCAGCGCCGAGTATATGGATGCACACACGCTGGACATGGTGCGCCGCCGCACCCTGGCGCTGCTGCGCCAGGAAGTGCAGCCGGTTAGCCTGTTCGCCTATGCCAACTTTCTGGCGCGTTGGCAGCACGCGCACCCCGCCGCGCGGCTCTCGGGGACGGACGCATTGCGCCAGGTTTTGGTACAACTGCGGGGCCTGGCCTTGCCCGTGCCGGCGTGGGAACGCGAGGTGCTGCCGGCCCGCCTAACGGCGTTTGACGCGCGCGACCTCGACGCCCTCACCGCGACCGGCGAGCTAATTTGGGTGGGGGTTCCGACGCCCACGGCCACGACCGGCGCAGACCCCGACTCCGAGCCGGAGGCCAGGGCGCTTGTGCTCGATCCGCGCCGGCGCCGCGTGCGTCTTTTCTTCCGCGGTGAAGGCGCGCTCTTCGTCGAGCCTCCCGGCGCGGCCGCACTCAGCGCCCAGGCTCAGTCCGTCTGCGACTTGCTCAAGGCAGAAGGCGCCTCGTTCGCCGCTGATCTGCAAGCGGGCCTGGGCCTGACCCTCGCGGCCCTCAACCAGGCGCTGGCCGAGTTGGTCGCGGCCGGGCTGGTCACGCACGACACCCTGGAACCCATGCGCTCACAACTATTGCCAGAGTCAGGTGTCGACCGCCAGCCTCTCAGCGCGCTCGAGCAGGACCTGGCCGCGCGCCGCGGCTATCGCCCGCGCACCCTCACGCCCAGCCGCTACCGCGCGGCCAAGGCGCGGGTGTCCCAACGCCTCCAGGAGCACTTCGCATCGCAGCCGGCGCCCATGGTCCCGGGCGGGCGCTGGTCGCTCGTGCAGCGCGCCGCCGTGCTGGGTCCGCCTCTGACAGACGCCGAGGGTACCACGCGGCAAGCCACATTGCTCCTGGCGCGCTGCGGCGTGGTCAGCCGCGAAAGCCTGGAGCGCGAAAATCTGCGCTGGGATTGGGCACGGCTCTACCCCATCTTTCAACGGCTGGAGCTGCGTGGCGGGGTGCGGCGCGGCTATTTCGTCGAGGGGCTGTCTGGCGCGCAGTTTGCTCTGCCCGAGGCGGTGGAGGCCTTGCGCCGCCCCGCGGCCGGCGACGAAGAGGTGGTGGTGCTGGCCGCCGCCGACCCGGCCAACATCTTTGGCGGCGAGTACGCCACTGTGGACACGCCGCGCTTCGCGCGTGTGCCTTCCACGCATGTGGCCCTGGCCGCGGGCCAGCCCGTGGTCGTCTTTGAAGACAATGGCGGCCGCATCGCCACCCAGCCCGACACGCCACCCGTTGTCATCGAGCGCGCCGTGGCCGCCTATATGGCCCGGCCCTACGCCCCGCGCCGGATCGTTGTCAACCAATGGAACGGCCGGCCGGTCGTGGGCAGTGACGGGCAGCCCGTCTTGCAGGCGCTTGGCTTTCACAACACGCCCGGCGGCATGGAATATTGGGCCAGCCCATGACCACGCTCGTCATCGTCGAAAGCCCCACCAAGGCCAAAGCCCTCCGCCAATACCTGGGTGCCGGGTACGTGGTGCGCGCCAGCATGGGCCACGTACGCGACCTGCCGCCCAAGGAACTGGGCGTGGCCCTGGATGACGGCTTCAAACCCACCTATCACCTCATCCCGCGCGCCCGCAAAACACTGGCCGACCTGCGCCAGGCGCTGGCTGGCTGCGACACCGTGCTGTTGGCCACCGACCCCGACCGTGAGGGCGAGGCCATCGCCTGGCATCTGGCGCAGGCTTGCCGCAAGGAACTATCCGGCAAACGGGTGCTGCGCGCGCGCTTCCACGAGATCACGCCCGAGGCGGTGCGCGCCGCCGTGGCCAAGCCTTCGGCGCTGGACATGCACCTCGTCGACGCGCAGCAAGCCCGGCGTGTGCTGGACCGGCTGGTGGGCTACCAGGTTTCGCCGGTGCTGTGGAAGGGCATTGCCGGGCCCAAGGGGCTCTCAGCCGGGCGCGTCCAAAGCGTGGCCCTGCGCCTGGTCGTCGAGCGTGACCGCACCATCGAAGCCTTTGTGCCGGCTGAGTATTGGACGCTCGACGCGGAGCTGTCGCGCCCGGAGGGGCCGCACTTCCTGGCGCGCCTGGTGCGCATCGGCCCGCAGAAACCGGATCTCAAGAACGAGGCGGTGGCCAAAGAGGTCATGGACGCGCTGAACGGCGCCGACTGGCGCGTGACCGATGTGTCCGAGGCGCGCCGTTTGCGCAACCCTTACCCGCCCTACATCACCTCGTCGCTGCAGCGCGATGCCTCGGCCCGGCTGCATTGGCCGGCCAAGAAAGTCATGGAGATCGCGCAGCAGCTTTACGAGGGCGTGACCCTGCCCGGGGAGGGACAGGTTGGCCTCATCACCTACATGCGCACCGATAGCACGCAAGTTGCGCCCGAGGCCCAACGCGAGGCGCGCGAGGTCATCGAGCGGCTCTACGGCGCCGAGGCGCTGCCGGATCGCCCACCGCACTACGCCAAAAAGGTCAAGAACGCCCAGGAAGCCCACGAGGCCATCCGCCCGACGAAGCCCGGCCGTCTTCCGGCGCAGGTGCGCGCCGCCCTCACGGGCGACCAGGACAAGCTGTACACGCTCATCTGGCGCCGCTTCATGGCCAGCCAGATGAGGCCCGCCGTCTACAGCGTCACCACCGTCGACATTCACACCGGCCGCGACGGTCGCCGGCTGCCGTATCTCTTCCGCGCCACCGGCCGGCAGTTGCTCGACCCCGGCTTTCTGCGTGTCTACGACGTTACCGAAGACGCGCCCGATGAAGACGCCGCGCACAACGAGCAACTCCCGCCTCTGGCCAAAGGCGACGACCTGGTCTGCCATGAACTGCTGCTCAAGCAGCATTTCACCACCCCGCCGCCGTACTTCACCGACGCCACCCTCATCGCCGAGCTGGAGCGCCTCGGCATCGGCCGCCCCAGCACCTTTGCCAGCATCGTCGACACGCTTTACCAGCGCGCCTACGTTGACAAGCTCCCCGGCGGGCGCGCCCTGCGCTCGAGCGAGCTGGGCCGGGTGGTGTGCGACTTTTTGGTCAAGCATTTCCCGACCGTCTTCGAGGTGGGCTTCACCGCCCGCCTCGAAGATCAGCTCGACGACATTGCCAACGGCGAGGCGCGCTGGACGGCGGTGATGGCGCAGTTGTGGGACCCGCTTTCAACGTTGATCATCCAGGCGCAGGCCGCGGTCGGCGCCTCGCCTAAGATCGAGGTGGCGGTGACCAGTGCGCCTGCCAACGGAGAAGGTAGCGAGGCCGCGCCGGCCAAGTCGCGCCGGGGCGCGAAGGGCGCAAAGGGCGCCTGGAAGGGCAAGAGCGGCGGCCGGCGTTCGCGCGCCGGCGGGGCCAAGAGCGGCGGCAAGCGTTCGAGCAAAGCGGCCGCAACCTCCGCCGGGCCAGCCGGCACGCCGACCGGCGAGGCTTGCCCGCAGTGCGGCAAGCCCCTGGTCGGCCGGTCGAGCAAGTTTGGGCCATTCGTGGGGTGCAGCGGCTTTCCGGGGTGCCGGTATGTGCAGACGAAACAAATCAAATAGAAGCACCCGTCTTCAACCGATACAGCGTCTCCCCGGCCTTTGGCACCAGCAGCACCCCCTCGGCCTCGCGCCCGGCCCAGGCCTGTGGCTCAATGCCGGCTGGGTCACGGTAGCCCAGGTTGACGGCCCGGCACACGTCCTCGGGGATGCCGGTCGCCAAAGTCACCTGGATGCGGGGCAGCTCGATGCCCGTCCCAGCGTCATAGGTCCCCAACCCGCGCAGGTGGGTCGAATGCGCCAGCACCCCCCACGGCACGTGCTTGAAGCGCTCCCACTGCTTGGTGAAGTAGTCACGCACGTGGTAGCCCACCTGGCGGATCAGCGGGCCATGCGTGCGGCTGATCTCGTGCAGGTGCGGCGCATAGAGGATGACCTCGCCGCCATCGGCGATGGCCGGCTCCAGCTTGTACATGCCCTTGGCGCCCACCCATAGCTCATCGTACATCTGGGGCAGCACCGACAGCACCTGTGAGTAGGGCCGATCTACGTAGCGCACGTGCAACTGCGCCGAGAGCCTGGCCGCCTCGCGCCAGGCTTCTTCCACCGTGCCAAAGCACAGCGCGGCCAGGCCCTCGGGCGTCACCACGCTGCACAGCGCGTGGCGCGGCGTAGGGATCAGGCTGGCGGCCCGGTCAATGGCGCGGCGCACGGGCGTGTCGCCGGTGCCGATGATGTGATAGTTGCTGATGAGCGCCCCGAGCCAGTGGGTAAAGTCGATCATGCTGGCGCCCGAGATGCCCGGGAAGAAATACTTGTTGCCGCCCGAGAAGCCGGCCACCTCGTGCGGGAAGACCGGCCCGCACACCAGCAGGTGGTCGTAGTCCAGCGCGAGCCGGTTGATCTGCACCGGCACGTCCATGCGCAGCAGTCCCTGGCTGAGCTCGGCCACCTCATCCGAGCTCAGTGTGCCCAGGGTCACGAGCGCCTGGGGGTCTTGCCAGGCATGGTTGAGCAACTGCACACCTGGATAAGCGCGGGCTTTCTCTTCGGGTGTCAGGCCCACCAACCGCAGCCGGGCCTCGGCGCTCATGGGCGGGTGGGTGCCGAGCGCCACCAGGAAGTCCACGGCCCGCACGCGCGGCAGCAGATGGCGCGCGATCAGCCGAAACAGCAAGGGCAAAGGGATGGTGCGCGTGGCGTCGGGGATGATGACGAGCACACGCTTGCCCGCCAGGGGCAGGCTGTCGAGGCCGCCGGCGATGATACTTTCGACCTGCGCGTCGGTCAGGGTCATATGCCGTTGTAGGCCGAAAAGCCGCCGTCCACCGGCACCACAATCCCGGTGACGTAGGCCGAGGCCGGCGACAGCAGCCACAGGACCGTGCCCAGCAGGTCCTCGGGGGCGCCGAAGCGGCCCGTGGGGATGTGGTTGAGGATGGCCCGCCCGCGCGGCGTCAGCTCCTTGGTGGCGGCGTCGATCATCAGAAAACGGTTCTGCTCGGTGAGGAAGAAGCCCGGGGCGATGGCGTTCACCCGGATGTTGGGCGAGTATTCCAGCGCCATGTGCGTGGCCAGCCACTGGGTGAAGTTGCCCAGGCCCGCCTTGGCGGCCGAGTAGGCCACAACTCGGGTGAGCGGGCGAAAGGCGCTCATGGAAGAAATGTTGAGGATAACGCCCTGCTGGCGCTCGGCCAGGCCCCGCCCAAACACCTGGCTGGGCAGGATGGCGCCCAGCAAGTTGAGGTCAAACACGGCCCGCAGCGCCTCTTCGGGCATGTCAAAAAAGCTCTGGTTGGCGTTGGTGGTCGCCGCTGGCCGGTTGCCGCCGGCGCCATTGATCAGGATGTTGGCCGGGCCAAAGCGCTCACGGATGGCCTGCTCGGCGGCCACCAGGGCCTCGCGCTCCAGCACATCGGCCTGGAAGACCGCCACCTGCCCGGCGGCGCCGGCCAGTTGCTGGGTAATACGCTCGGGCAGCTCGGGCTTGCGGCTGAGCACGGCCACGTTGGCGCCCAGGGCGGCCAGGCCGCACAGGATCTCGCCGCCGAGCACGCCCGTGCCGCCGGTGACCACCACGGTCTGTCCGGAGAAATTGTAGAGACGCCGAATCGTATCCAGGTCCATTAGAGCGGGTTCCTGATGGGTTTATGGGTGTTCATCGGCGTCAACGGATAGGGCAACGGATCAACGGATAAATACAGGCTGCACACGCGCCTGGAATTTTCTCTAGTCCGACAGTCCCTCCACGGTAAAGGGTTGAAGATGGCGCACAAAGTGCCGCTCCAGGTTGGATGCATAGGCCTCGGCGTGCGTGCGCAGCAGGTGCATCAGCCGATTGTAATATAGTCTCTCGCCCTGCTCATCGCGCGTGGTCAGCACCGAGCCAAACGTGACGTGCAGGATCTCGCGAGCGTCGAAGTGCTCGAGCAGGGCGGGCAGGTCAGCGTCCGCCAGGTCTTCAGGGCGTGGCGCGCGCTCGACCTTGGCCGAGACGTGGTAGCTGGCCCGGTCGTGATCATAGCGCGCGCGGGCAAAGACGTAAATGGCGCGGAAAAAGGCCGGGTCCCGCGCGGCGATGGTGCGCAGGGCTTCGAGGTAGCTGGTGCCGGCCGTCTTGAGATGGACCAGCCCGCGCGTATGGCGCGCGGCTACCGGGTAAACGCTGAACTTGTCGGAACCCGAGTGCAGGCTGAGCTTGTACGGCCCCAACTGCCGCGCGATGGCGGCGTGCAGCGCGAAGTCGGGCTCCAGGGCGGTCACATCGCCAATGACGCCGTCCGGCGACAGATAGTCCACGCCCTTTTCAAACCGGCCGATGTAGCGTGGAGCCAGGCTCACCCAGCGCACGTCCAGGCGGCGCAGCTCGCTGGCCAGGTAGACGTGCTCGGCTGGGGTGGTGGGCTGCTCGGTCTCGTCGACCGAAATTTCAAGCTCGCAGTTCTCGGCACCCGCGGCCTGCACGAGGTGCTGGTACATGGCGGCCACGTGGGCCACCGCCCGCCCATACTTCACGGCGGCCTTGAGCAGCGCGTGCTCGTCGAGGTGGACCGTCTGGCCTTCGAAATCAAAGGTCTGCCCAAGCAAGTTCGCGGCGCGCGGCTGCATGTGGTCGGGCAGGGCCTCGGCCGCGGCGCGCAGCTCCGCGAGGGAGGCGTGCCCGGCGCGGTTGTCCACGTGTTCGCCCGGGTCCACGGTGAAGAAGGTGAAACCCACGGCCAGGCAGGCGTCGATGTCGGCGGGGGTCTTGAGGTGGTCGGCGTCGGCGCCCACGCCTCCGCGCCAGCCCTCCTGGAAGACGCCCCAGGTGGCATCATCCATCACCTGCCGCGGCGTGCGGCCGGTGCGCGCCATTTCTCGGATGGACTGCTGCGCAAAAATGGGCGCTATGCCAGCGCCGGCCGCCCGCATGGCGCGCACGTGGCCGGGCGTGGCCAGGCCCAACCGGTCGCCAAAGCCGGCCGAGGTACGCAGACCCAGGGGCCGCGGCCGAAGCCACGCCAGCCGCTCGCGCAGCACGGCGGCATTGCCAGGGCTGGTCGGGCCGAGCAAAAGGGTGCGGCCGTTGTGTTCGGTTCTTTCGCCCTCGAAGCCGCGCAGCGCTGGTGAGCCGGGGGTGGGCGCCAGCACCGCCAGGCGCGGGCCGTCATCAGTGGCGGCTAGGCCGTATTCGCCTGCGTCGTCTTGAACGATCGATCGGGGAAAGAAATCGAGTGTGCCAAGTGCGGCAAGCGCGGCCAGTTCGGTCATCGAGCAGCCAGGCTCCGGGATATATACATAGGCTGTCACAGCGGAAACGTTATCGGCGCCCGCTCCCGCTGCGACCGATAAACCGCTTCAAAGATCTCCACCGCGTTGCGCCCATCCAGCCCGGTCACACGCGGCGCGCGGTCGTTAAGGACGGCCTCCACGAATTCTTCAATCTGGAGGCAATGGTAGTGGCTGCCCACCTCCACGCCGCGCGCGCGGTCTTCCGCCTGCCAGCCCGGCAGCAAATGCGCTTCGCCGGGGATTGTCCACAGATCGTTTTCCGGCGGCTCGATGCGGGTCGAAACGCCCGAGACAAACATCGACCCGCCGTCTGTCTGCACGCCGACCGCCGCGCCGTTGTCGCCAAAGATGTGAATTTTGCCGTACAGGCCGGGGTTCTGCGAGTTGCTGACCACGATGTTGCCCAGCGCCCCGCTGCGGAAGCGCAGCACGGCCACCGCAGTGTCTTCGAC
>CAYUYN010000108.1:0-10948 GCA_964449185.1 uncultured Anaerolineales bacterium
GATGCGCCCGCCGCGAACGCCATCGAGGTGCGCGTGCTGGGCGCCGACCTGCGCCTGGTGGACGGCCTGATCAGCGATGCCGGCCGGCTGGCCGCCGCGGAGGCCGCCGCGCACGGCTGGTTTGATGTTTCCACGCTCAAGGAACCCTACCGGCTGGAGGGCAAGAAGGTGATGGGCTACGAGTTGGCCGAGCACTTCGGCTGGACCCTGCCCGACGTCATCCTCTACCCCACCGGCGGCGGCACCGGCCTGGTGGGCATGTGGAAGGCTTTTGAAGAGCTGACCGCCTTGGGCTGGCTGGAGACCGCGGCCCGGCCGCGCATGGTGTCGGTGCAGGCCGAAGGCTGCGCGCCGATCGTGCGCGCCTTTGCGGCCGGCGCGGAGCGCGCCGCCTTCTTTGAAAACGCCGCCACCCTGGCCGCCGGCCTGCGCGTGCCCGGCCCCTTTGCCGATCGCCTCATCCTGCGCGCCCTGCGCGACAGCGGCGGCACCGCCGTGGCCGTCAGCGACGCCGCGATTCTGGCCGCCCAGCGCCGCCTGGCGACGACCGAAGGCATCTTCGCCGCCCCCGAAGGCGCCGCCACCCTGGCCGCGCTGGAGCGCCTGGTGCGCGAGGGCTGGGTGCAGCCCGACGAGCGCGTGGTCATGTTCAATACCGGGCTGGGGCTGAAGTATTTGGATGTGCTGTAGATTTGCATTCCCTTCTACTCCCGGCTACACTGTCCCGGTCTTATCTAGCCAAACCCTTAATTTGCGCCATCCCGGCCGGCAGCCGTGGATGGCTTTTATATCGTCTGACGCGCCCAGCCTGGAGCGCCCGCCGCAAACTCTGCCTCCAGACAGATTGTCTCATCGCGCGCCTGAAGCCGGCTTGGCGGGCTTATCTATCCGTCATCCGTTCAATCCGTTGACCAAGTTCGTTCCTCAGGAGCACACCCTGCATGCAAACTGAATCCGACACTGGCAATCGCATGGAAACCGTGGTGGCCGTGCTGATCGCGCTGGTCACCGTCATCGGCGCGGTCGTGGCCTGGCGCGCCTCGGTGGCCGGCGACGGCGCCGGCGACGCCGACTTTGCCGGCTTGCGCGCCTCGCTCAACGCCGAGGAGACGCGCGCCCTCAACGCCGTCAACGCCTACGAGCACTACGGCGCCTACACCAGCTACTGGCGCTACAACCGGTTGGGCGATGCGCTGGCCGGGGACATCGAGGCGGGCAATACCGCCAGCGAAGAAGAGGCCTACCTGCTCGACCGCCAGCGCGCCGAGGCCTACGACTTGGCCGATGCCAACCAGGACCTTTTCCCCAATCGCTTCCTCAACCGCGACGGCACCTACAGCGTCGCGCGCGAAACGGGCGAGGCCTGGTCCGACGCGGCCCGCGAGAAAGATCTCTACCCCGACCCGCGGTATGCCGAGGCCGATAAGCTGCGCACCAAGTCCAACCAACTGCTGGGCACCATCACCCTCCTGGGCCTGGCGCTGGTGGTGTTCACTCTGGTGGATACCGTCGCGGGCAAGCTCAGGCTTGGCTTCGTCGCGCTGGGGACGCTTCTGACCGTGGTGGGCGCCGTGGCCGCCGTGATGCTCGAGCTGGCTCGCTAAGGAACCTGACATGAGTGACCTGCCTGCTGCCGCGCCCGTCGACCGCGACGCGCGCTTCAAACGCCGGATTGCCATCCTCATCGCCGTGGTGACCATGCTCATCGCCCTGGTGGGCTACCTCCAGGGCGATGCCGGCGCGCGCGACGACCGCGCCAACCGCGACACCAAACGCTACGCCATGGAGGCCCTCGGCCGCCGGGTGAGCGGCGATGCCCGCGTGAACTACGACTACAACAGCGCCTACCAGGCCTACTACGAGCTGGACCTGCTGGCCACGGCCGCCGCCAACGTGGATGACCAGGCGGCCGCCGACCGCTACCTGGCCCTGCGCGACGAAGTGCTCACGCTAAGCCCGCTGCTGTCAGCCCCTTTCTTCGATCCGGCATCCGGCACGCTGGACGTGGCCCGCTATGAGGCCGAGGTCTACCTGGTGGAGATCACGGCGCTGTCCGAGCGCTTCTCGGCGGCCTCGGCCGTCAAGGACGCCTGGGACAGCAAGGCCAACACCTACATCCTGCACCTGACCCTGCTGGCCGTGGCGCTGTTCCTGTATGGCCTCTCCACCACGGTCGGCGGCGCGGCCACCCGGCTGATCTTCACCAGCGTGGGCACCGCCATCGCCCTCGTGGCGGGCGTGTGGGCCGGCGCCACGTACGCCAGGCCCGTCACCGACCTGCGCGACTGCCGCGCGGCCGATGGCACCCCGGCCATCGACGCTTATGCCCGCGGCGTGGGCCTGGCCTACCAGGCGCAGCACGCGCCGGCCATCGCCGCCTTTGACGAGGCCCTGGGCTGCGCGCCCGACTACGGCAGTGCCTGGGTGGCGCGGGCCGAGTCGCGCGCCGCGCTGGGCGATTACCCGGCCGCCATCGGCGACTACGAAGCCGCTCGGAAAGCCGGCAACAAGGCCGCCTTCGTGGCCGGCGACTTGGCCTGGCTGTACTACCTCACCGGCCGTTTTGACGAGGCCATCCGCATGAACCGCCAGGCCCTGCTGGTCAGCCCCGACGAGCTGTGGATCCAGTTTGACCTGGGCCTCAGCCTGCTGGCCGCCGGCCAGTTGGACGCGGCCCAGGCAGAGTATCAGCAGGGCATGGACTTGGCCGCGCGCCAGGTGGCCGAGGCCAAGACCGCCGGCCTGGAGCCGCCCTCGTACCTGTGGTGGGGCCTGGACGATGCCGCCGCCTCGCTCGACGACCTGAGGCTGACACTCGAGACCGGCGAGGGCGAGCCCGCCGCCAGCGCCATCGCCAACCCCGAGGCGGCCAAGACCGCCGCCAGTGATTTGCTGGCCCGCCTCAAGAGCCTGGCCGTGGCGCTGGAGTTCACCGGCGTGCCGCCGTCCGGCCAACTCACTGCCAGCGTCAGCCCGTTTGCCATCGGGCAGCCGCTCTACGACGACCAGGGCGAGCTGTTAGATTACGACATTGCCGACACGTTCGTTTACGGTATCGACGAGGTCTCGGTACTGTTCGACTACAGCGGCATGCAGGATGGCCAGGAATACGTCTTCAAGATGTACGTCAACGGCGAGGAAGATCCGTCGTGGCGCTTCATCGACACCTGGTCCCTCGGCGCGGAAGGCTCGGCCGAGATACCACTTAGCCTGGCCTACAGCAACACCGCCGTCTTCGAGCCGGGCGAGTACACCATGGAGATGTACATCGACTCGCACCTGGCGCAGCGCGGCACGTTCTGGGTAGAGGAATAAGAATAGAACCAAACCTGCCAGGTTTTCAAAACCTGGCAGGTCTTCTTTTTTGACACGTTATCACTGTGGTGCTGGGCGGCGACTGCAGCATCCTGCTGGGCAACCTGCTGGCGCTGCGCGCGCTCGGACGCTATGGCCTGGTCTTCATCGCCGGCCACGACGACTTTACCCAGCCGCTCTACCCGGAACGGTACCCCGGCATCTTCGCCGCCGCCGGCCTGGACCTGGCCCTGGCCACCGGGCACGGCCCCGCGGCCCACACCACCCTGCGCGGCTTTGCCGCCGTCGAGCCGTCCGTGATGAACACCGACCTGCGCCGGCTCTCCGACGCCCTCCGCACCCACCTGGCTTACGAAGAGACCCATGTTTGCCCGTTGTTGACGCGGTTTTCGGGCTGGCCTATGCTTTGAGCGCAGCGCCGGCTGCGCTCGCTGCCGCGGTTGCTGGCGCGCCGCCATGCTATACTCTAGTGAACACGTGTTGACCGGAGATTGCGCATGACCCCGATTGCCATCCGCGCTGAGCTCGTCCGGGCCCTTGAAAAATTCGCGCAGGAACAGGGCGCGGATGTGGCCTCTTTGGTGAATGAGTGGGTCGAGCGCCAGCTCGCCCTGGCTCGCGAGCAAAAAATCCGCGAGGAGTCAGTGCGCTTCCGCGCCCAACACAGCCGGCTGCGCACAGCCTATTTGGGCGAGTATGTGGCCATGCAGAACGGCGAGGTTCTGGATCATGCCCCGGACGTGCACCAACTGTATCTGCGCATCAAAGAACGCTTTGGCGACGAACCCATCTTGATCGCCCCGGTCACTGACGCTCCCACTCCCCTTTATCAAATGCGCAGCCCACGTCTCGCGGGGCCGTCTGCGTGACGACAGAACGCCTCTCCCAGCCGGCCTTGCAGCGACTGCGGGCTGCCCGCGCCGCCTCTTAGCAAGGTCGCTGCCGCCGCTGACTTGCCCGGTACTTGAAAGATTGGCATGGCACCCACCGACCACCCCGATCACTCCGATCAGCAACGCTTGATTAGTGAAATCTGGCGGACCTATCTGACCACGGGCGACATGCCCAAGGACATGGGCGCGCCGTGGTTCAGGTCCAACATGCTGCGGCCGCTCGTCAAGCGGCTGCCTTCCAACCCGCGCTGCCGCATATGTGACTATCCTTTTGGTGGCGTCGGCGGCTTCGTGGCCCGCTCCCTGCTGGGTGTGTCGACCTCTACCCTTAACCCCCACCTCTGCAACGTTTGCGAAGATGCCATCCGCGAGTTGAACGGCGGCGCCGAGGTGGAGCTGTCAATGCTCTTTGCCGACGTGCGCGGCTCGACCACCATCGCCGAGACCATGAGCCCCGCCGCCTATAGCCGCGTGATCGACCGCTTCTATACCGCCGCCAGCCAGGTCTTGTTCTGGAAGTACGGCCTGCTCGAAAAGCTGATCGGCGATGAGGTGGCCGCGTTTTTCGTGCCAGGCATTGCCGGGACCGACCATGCCCGCGTGGCCATCGAAGCCGGCGAGGCGATTCTGCGCGTCACCGGTCATGGTGCTCCGCAAGGCCCGTGGGTGCCGGTCGGGGTCGGCGTTCATACCGGCGTGGCCTATGTGGGCGCCGTGGGTGCCGGGGGCGGCGTGCCCGATATCACGGTGCTGGGCGATGCGGTCAACACCGCCGCCCGCATCGCCGCCCAAGCCGCTACTGGCGAGCTGCTGTTCAGCGAGGCCGCACGCGCCGCCGCCGCGCTGCCGAACACCGGCCTCGAGACGCGCCATCTGACGTTGAAGGGCCGCACCGAGCCGATCGACGTCTGGGTGAAAAAAGTGGTCTAGCCAGCCTATGCCCCTCCATCCCCTTGCCCAAACCTATCTCGAAAAACGCCGCCTGGCCGGAGATGGTCCCTACGACGACATGACTCTGGCCGAAGCCCGCGCCGTGGCCCGCCGGGTCAGCGCGCTGGCCGGTCCCGGCGAGCCGGTGGCCGCCGTTGAGGACCGCCGCATCCCCGGTCCCGGCGGCGACCTGCCCGTTCGGATTTATGCGCCGCAGTCTGATGGCCCACTGCCGGTCCTGGTTCACTTCCACGGCGGCGGCTGGGTGTTGGGCGATCTCGACAGCTCCGACGTCACCTGCCGCGCCGTGGCCAACCGCGTGCCCTGCCTGGTGGTCTCGGTGGACTATCGCCTCGCGCCCGAGCACAAGTTCCCCGCCGCGGTGGACGATGCCCTGGCCGCGACCCAATGGGCCGCCGCCCAGGCCGCCTCCTTCAATGGCGACCCCACCCGCCTGGCCGTGGGCGGCCTGAGCGCGGGCGGCACCCTGGCCGCCGTGGTGGCGCTGGCGGCGCGCGACCTGCCCGGACTGCGCCTATGCGCGCAGATCCTCACCGCCCCCGTCACGGACAACGCCATGGACACCGCCTCCTACCAGGCGAATGCCGAGGGCTACGGCCTCACCCGCGGCAAGATGGAGTGGTTCTGGCGGCAGTACCTGGCGGAGTCTGCCGACGGCCAGCACCCCCACGCCTCGCCGCTGCGCGCCGCCGACTTGCGCGGCCTGCCGCCGGCCTTCGTGCTCACCGCCGAATATGATCCCCTGCGCGATGAGGGCGAAGCCTATGCCCAGCGCCTGCGCGCGGCCGGGGTCAGCGTGGCCCACCGCCGCTGCTTGGGCATGGTCCACTCGTTTATGGGCCCCGACGCGCTGCCCGACATCGCCCAGCATCTGCGCGCGGCCTTTGCGGGCCAACCTTGGTGAGACCGACACGCTCTCGCCGCTCCGTGAACCCCTTCACGCCACCGCCCCCATGACCGTCACCCCAGCTGTCCTGCGCGAGCTTGAACACCGCCTGCAAAAATCCCTTTCCGGCCGCGCCCACTTCGACCCCTACACGCGCGCGCTCTACAGCAACGATGGCTCCATCCACCAGATCGAGCCGCTGGGCGTCGTCTTCCCGCGGCACACCGACGAGCTCCAGGCCATCGTCGAGGCGGCGGCCGCGCTGCAGGTGCCGGTGCTGCCGCGCGGCGCGGGCACTGGCCTGGCCGGACAGACCGTGGGCGCCGCGCTGGTGATTGACTGCGCCCGCCATCTCAACCGCATCCTCAGCCTCGACCCCGAGACGCGCACGGCCCTGGTGGAGCCGGGCGTGGTCTGCTCCCAGCTCAACCGCCAGGCCGCCGCGGCCGGCCTCACCTTCGGCCCCGACCCGGCCTCGGCCGACCGCGCCACCTTTGGCGGCATGCTCGGCAATAACGCCACCGGCGCCCACTCCATCCGCTATGGCATGACCGCCGACCACGCCGCCGCGCTCGACGTGGTGCTCAGCGACGGCTCGCTGGTTACCTTTGGCCCGCTCGACGAGGCCCAGGCCCGCACCAAGGCCGCCAGCCCTTCATTAGAAGGGCGCGTGTATCAAACCCTGCTCGGGCTGCGCGAGCACGCCGCCGAGGCCATCCGCCGCGACTGGCCCCACACCTGGCGCCGCGCCTCCGGCTACAACCTGAACTACCTCACCGGCTATTCGCCCGGCACGCCCCCGGCCTGGTACGACCCACGGGTGCCGTACCCGCCTATGAACGGCGTGAACCTGGCGCCGGTCGTCACCGGCTCCGAGGGCACCCTGGTGGTCATCCAGCGCGCCCGCGTGCGGCTGGTGCCCCTGGCGCGCCATACCGTGGTGGTGCTGCTGGCCTTCGACAGCGCCCCTGAGGCCTGCGAGGCCGTGCCCGAGGTGCTGGCCACCGGCCCGGCCGCCATCGAGATGCTGCCGTCGCAACTGCTCGAGCTGGCGCGCACCATCCCGGCCTACGCGCGCCGCCTCACCTTTACGCCCGCGCCCAACAAGGTGCTGCTGGCCGTGGAGTACACCGGCGCCGCGGCCGACGAGGCCCTGGCCGCGGCCGGCCCCCTGGCTTTGCGCGGCACCGTGCTGCCCGAGCTGGAGCGCCAGGCCGACCTGTGGGCCATCCGCAAGGTGGGCATGGGCTTGCTGATGAACCGGCCCGGCCGCCGCAAGGCGGTGGACTTCATCGAAGACATGGCCGTGCCGGTCGAGCGCCTGGGCGAGTTTGTGCGCCGCATCGACGCGCTGCTGCACGCGCACGGCACCGACGCCTTGTGGTATGCGCATGCCTCGGCCGGCTGCCTACACATGCGCCCCCTGCTCGACCTGGCCTCGCCCGAGGGCGTGCGCGATCTGCGCGCCCTGTCGGAGGCGGCCAGCGAGGTGGTGGCCGAAATGCACGGCGCCATGAGCGGCGAGCATGGCGATGGCCTCTCGCGCAGCGAGTTCAACGAGCGCATCTTTGGGCCAACACTGATGCAGGCCTTCCGCGAGGTCAAGCACGCCTTCGACCCGGCCGGTCTGCTCAACCCCGGCAAGATCGTCCTGGCCGCCGGCGACCATCCGCTCGATAAGAGCCTGCGCTATAGCCCCACCTACCCGACCGTGGCCTTCCCCACCGTCTTCGCCTTCCAGCGCGAGGGCGGGCTGGCCGGCGCGGTCGAGGGCTGCATCGGCGCCGGCGTCTGCCGCCAGGCGGACGGCGTCATGTGCCCGTCCTTCCAGGCCACGCGCGATGAGCAGCACCTCACGCGCGGGCGCGCCAATGCCCTGCGCGCCGCGCTCGGGGGCCGGCTGCCGGCCGGCGCCCTCACCAGCCCGCAAATGCACGCGGTGCTGGACCTGTGCCTGGAGTGCAAGGGCTGCAAGGCCGAATGCCCCACCGGCGTGGACATGGCCCGCATCAAGGCCGAGTTCCTCAACTTCTATCAGGCCGAGCACGGCGTCCCGCTGCGCAGCCGCCTGTTTGGCTATATCAATCTGGTCTCGCGCTGGAGCCAAGCCGCCGCGCCCCTGACCAATTGGGGCGCGCGGCTGCGGCCGGTGCGCTGGCTGCTGGAGCGCCTCGGCATCAGCGCCCGCCGCACCCTGCCGCTGTTCGCGCGGCAGAGGTTTACGCAGTGGTTTCGCCGCCGCCCACCCCGCCCGGCCGGCCAACCAGTGGTGCTGTTCGTGGACACCTACACCGAGTACAACCACCCCAGCCTCGGCCAGGCGACCGTGCGCGTGCTGGAGGCGGCCGGCTGTGAAGTGCGCCTGGTGCGCCAGCAGGGCTGCTGCGGCCGGCCGATGATCTCCAAAGGCTTGCTGGGCGCGGCCAAGGCCGCCGCCGAGCGCAACGTGGCCGCCCTCGCGCCCTATGCCGAACAGGGCTTGCCCATCCTGGGGTTGGAACCCTCCTGCCTGCTGACCCTGCGCGATGAGTACCTGGAGTTCTTCCCCGCAGACCCGCGCGCCCAGCGCCTGGCCCAGGCCGCGCTGCTGATCGAGGAATTCCTGGTGCAGCCCGGCCCCGACGGCCAGCGCCCGGTGGACCGGCTGCGGCTGCGCCCCACGACCGACCAATGGCTGCTGCACGGCCACTGCCACGCCAAGTCACTGGCCGGCACGGCCGCGCCCCTGGCCCTGCTGCGCGCCACCGGCGCCCAGGCGAGCGATAGCGGCGCTGGCTGCTGCGGCATGGCCGGCTCTTTTGGCTACGAGAGCGAGCACGTCCAGCTCTCGCTCGAGATCGGGGAGCTCAAGCTCTTCCCAGCCGTGCGCGCCTCACAGGCCGCCGGCGTGCGCCTCGCCGCTCAGGGGGTCTCGTGCCGCGCGCAAATCGCCGACGGCACCGGCGCCACCGCCGTGCACCCCATCGAGGTGGTGGCCGCGGCGCTGGCAGAAGGCTGACTTAGGAATGGGGGCACAATGGATCGCGAACAGAAATCAATTCTCGCGCTGCTGGGCTGCCTGATCGCCGGCGCCGTCCTGCTCCTGGGCGTCTGTGTCGTCGGCACGGCCGGCTATGTCTTGTGGCAACTGCGGCCGGTGCCCTTTGTGTCGGTGGCGCCGCCCAGCAACGCTTACCCCAACATTAAGCGCGTGTCCGCAGAGACGGCCTACACCGCCTACACGGATGGCACCGCCGTCTTTGTTGACGCCCGCAGCTTAAGCCGGTACGAGGCCGAGCACATCCGCGGCGCGCTCTCTATCCCCGTCGACGAAATCGAGGCCCGCCAGGGCGAGCTGGCGCCCGAGGCCTGGATCATTACCTACTGCACCTGACCAGACGAAGAAGAAAGCGCCGGTGCGGCGCAGATCCTGCTGGACAGTGGCTTTAGCAAGGTGACGCCCCTCGAGGGCGGCCTGACTGCCTGGACCGACGCCGGCTACCCGGTGGAAAGCTCGGACGCGGTCGCGCCTTGACGCGATCACACTCAAAAGGGCGCCTCCCACACCTGCACCCGCCCCTCCACCCCCGGCTCATACTCCACCAGCATCGTCCGGTGCGGCGGCACCCCCGGAATGTCAAACTCATACGACACCACCCGCGCCCCCGGCTTGAGCGCCTTGAATTGCGGCAGCAGCCGCAGGTTCATCTCGCGCAGCAGGAAGAGCGTCACCACGTCCGCTTCGCTCAGGTCCACCGTAAAGATGTCGGCTCGCCGGAAGGCCACCAAGTGCCGCACCCCGGCCGCGGCGGCCGCGGCCCGCGCCGCCTGCACCAAGTCCACGTCCAGGTCAAAGCCAATGCCGCGCGCGTGGAACTGCTTGGCGGCCATCACCACCACCCGGCCATCGCCGCAGCCCAGGTCGTAGACCATCTCGCCCGGCTTCACCTGCGCCGCCTCCAGCAGCGCCTGCACCATCCGGTGCGGCGTGGGCACATAGCCAATGTCCGGCCGGCGGTCGCCGTGCGTGGCCCAGGGCACCGGCAGCGGCCCCAGCTCCTCCAGCGCGGCCAAGGCCGCTTGCAGGGTTGGGCCCAGCAGGTCCAAGACATCCCAGTTGCCCCACCAGCTCACCGCCAGCGTCACCAACCGCGGCTGGCGCGAGCGCGCATCGATCGCCAGCGCGTCCCCCAGGCGCGTGCCGCCAATCAGCAGCAAGCCCCCCGGGGCGCGCTGACCGCGCGTAATCGGCAGCACCTCTTCCAGCGGCTCCAGGCGGATCCACAAGCCCGCGTTGCCCACCGCCCCAAACGCCCCGTTCGAGTGGCGCATAAAGTCCAGGTAGTCCGCCGGCACCGGGATGTCCTCGGCCTCGGCCGCGGCCACAAACGCCGCCATGGCCGCCTCCGAGGCCCCCGGCCGCGTGTGCATCCCCGCCGTCAGCCGCGTCATTTCAGCACTCAGCATGTCAGTTCTCCCTTGGCGCATGGCCAGGCCGTCTCACGCGCTGCGCTCGGGGGAGTGTAGTCGCCTGGCCGCGAAAGGCAAAGGGCGCGAAATTTCCAGCGGACGCAAGCGTCAAGCGGATTCGGATTCAAGACCCCCAAGGGTTTTCAAAACCCTTGGGGTCTGGGTTTGGAAGAGCAGGCGCGCCATAAATTTGGCCGCAGCCGCGGCCAGGACTACAATACTAGCCAACACTGCCCAGCCAACTCGCCCATTCAGGAGTACCCACCATGTCCCTCGCCCACAAGCTCGTCAACCTCTTGCCCGCGCACTGGGTTCAGGCCCTCCGCGCCGAGTCCGAAAAATGGCTGGTGACCTGCTTGGTCTGCGGCACCGCCCGCAACGTGTGGGAGATCGGCGGCATCCGCTACAAGGCCATCTCGCGCGGCAAAGTGGTCGGCATCTACTGCCCCACCTG
>CAYUYN010000109.1:0-1571 GCA_964449185.1 uncultured Anaerolineales bacterium
TGGGAAGCGTGCGTGAACGGGGCGAACGTGCTGCTGCGGGCCGGGTTGAAGTTGGCGGAGGGTTAGGGAAGCCGAAATCGCCTTCGTTATGGTCATTGTGTGCAATGGTACGAAGTAACCCATTGACTTTTCGTGCAGGATAACCTATTTTTAGATGTGCTTCATCGTGATCATCCCTGTACGCTGAACACTGACCCTTAACTTCGCGCCTGACCCAATTCGATCAGGAACCCTGCCAGGGGTTCCCTGTCCCCGTCAGTCTTATTGAACAGACCGACTCATTTGTCCGCCGCTGCTTGTCGACCAAGGCCGCTTGTTCTCCGCGTGCCTGGCTGTGCCGCTCGCGTTGCCCCGGTAGAACGCGGCCGGCTTAAGGCCATTGCGGCCGCCCCGCACACTGCCACTGCCCACCCGTTCGCCCGGCGGCGGCGCCCCTCCATCAGCGCCGCTCGATCGAGCGGGTGTTCCTGCCCGCCTTCTTTATTCCACAAGGAGACTGTATGAAAACGAAACTAGGCAAGGTCCTGGCCTTCGCGCTCATATTGGCACTCGCCGTGCCAATACCCGTAGCCGGCCAGGGACAGGCAGCGCCCCCGGCGGCCCCCGCGGCCGAAATCATCACGTGGTCGGGCTATGAAGTCCTCGACCTCAGCGCGGCCGTGCGCATGGACGACGGCCGCGTGCGCGTGTTGATTCAATTGGAAGATCCGTCGTTGGCCGAGTATGCCGGCGGCGTGGCTGGCCTGGCGCCGACAAGCCCGCAAGCCCTGGGCGGCGGCAAGCTGGATGCCACTAGCCCGGCCAGCCAGGCCTATACGGCCTACCTGGTAGCCCAGCAGGAAATTGCCAAGAAAGACCTCACGGCGCTGGCGCCCAGCCTGACCGTGGACGGCAGCTACCAGGCGGTGTTCAATGGCCTGGCGGCGGCGGTCAGCGAAACGGAAGCCATGTCGCTGCTGAAGGCCAAGGGCGTGGCCAACGTCTTCCCGGACGCGCTGCGCTACGCGACCATGGATGTGAGCCTGGACCTGATCAACGCGCCCGAGATGTGGGCGGCGCTGCCCGCGGGCACGCAGGCCGAGGCGGGGCGCGGCATCAAGGTCGCCATCGTTGACACCGGCATACAGTCGCTCAACCCCATGTTCGCCGAAGCCGGCTTCGTCATGCCCCCGGGCTATCCCCGCGGCTACTGCGTGACCAACCCGGCCGATCCTAACTTCCAGTGCAACAACAAGATCATCGCGGCGCGCTACTTCACCCCCACCTTTGCGGTGGCGGTCGAAGAAGGCCCGCCCTTCTCGCCGCGCGACGTCGCCGGCCACGGCTCGCACACGGCCGGCACCGCGGCGGGCAACCCGGTGACCGTGGACGTGGGCGATGGCATCAATGAAGACATCTCCGGCGTGGCGCCGGCCGCGTACCTGATGGTGTACAAGGGCCTGTTTGAACTGCCCGACCACAGCAACGCGAGCGGCTCGGACAGCATGCTGGTGGCGGCGCTGAATGCCGCCGTGCTGGATGGCGCCGATGTGATCAACAACTCCTGGGGCGGCGGCGCGGGCGGCAGCCCG
>CAYUYN010000109.1:1671-10866 GCA_964449185.1 uncultured Anaerolineales bacterium
GCCAGCACCACCAGCCGCGTGCACGCGCAAACGATGGACGTGACCGGCCCCGGCGCGGTGCCGGCCAACCTGCTCAACCTGGCGGTGGCCCCCAGCAACAGCCCGGCCATCACCACCACCCTCGCGGGCGGCATCGCCTACGCGGGCGTGGTGGACCCCGGCAACGAGCTGGGCTGCGATCCGTTCCTGGCCGGCGCTTTCACCGGCAAGATCGCGCTGGTCAGCCGCGGCACCTGTAACTTCACGGTGAAGATCGAAAACGCCGAAGATGCCGGCGCCATCGCCCTGATCATCCACAACAACGGCGGCGGCCCCCCGAACATCATCGGCACGGCCGAACTATCCACCATCCCGGTGGTCAGCATGGCGCTGTTGGATGCGCAGAACCTGATCCCCTTCATCCAAGCGCACCCGAGCACGACCACGGTCTCGATCGATCCCGCCGTCTCCCGCATCGTCAAGCCGGAGTGGGAAGACATCCTGGCCAGCTTTAGCTCGCTCGGCCCGAACGGCGACCCCGATGTGCTCAAGCCCGATATCGTGGCGCCGGGCGTCAACATCCTCTCGGCCTACTCGCCCGACCTGCCCGGCGGCGGCGACTTCGCCTTCTTGCAGGGCACCAGCATGTCCGCGCCGCACGTCACGGGCGGGGCCGCGCTGATGGCGCAGCTGCACCCGAACTGGACGCCCAATCAGATCAAGACGGCGCTCACCAGCACGGCCGACCCGACGGTCCTGCGCAAGCCAGACGGCTTTACCGCCGCCGATGCCTTCGACCAGGGCGCCGGGCGGATGGACCTGAACACGGCCAGCGACGCGGCGCTGACCTTCGACAAGCCGTCCATGGCCGAGGCTGAATGCTTTGAGACGTGCGTGTGGGTGCGCACGGTGACGAACACGCTGGGCGACACCTTCAACTTTACGGCGCAAGTGAACACCTGTCCGTGCATGTCCCTGACCGTGCAGCCGGCCAGCCTCACCATCCCGGCCGGCGCCACGCGCACCTTCACCGTCACCCTCGACCTGACCGGCGCCGAGCTTAACACCTGGCACTTTGGCGATGTCACCTGGACGAAGACCGGCGGCGGCGCCAGCGATGCCCACCTGCCCGTGGCCGCCTTTGCCGTCAGCGGGACGGCCCCTGCGGTACTCAGCAAGAGCGCCAGCGCGGACGAGGTCAACATTGGGGAACCGTACACTTACTCCATCGATGTGACCAATTTCCAGACGGTCACGGCCACCTTCGACGTGACCGACACCCTGCCGAGCGAAGTATCCTATGTGGGCGGCAGCGCGACCGGCGGGCTGGTGTACAATCCCGGCCCCGAGACCCTGACCGGGACAGTGACCCTTGATCCGGTGGCACTGGATGTAGCGCTGGATACCTCCATCGACGCGCCGTCATACGTCCCTCTGACATCTACCACGGGCTTCACCTCCCTCTGCCCGCTCGTCTCCCTCAACTGCGATGAATCGGTCGCAACGATAACCTTCGCACCCGGTGATTACTTCGAATTCCTGGGCGTCCAGTACACCACACTCAGCCTGAGCAGCAACGGGTTTGCGGTTTATGGCAGCAGCATTCCCGGTGCCGGCGGCGCCTGGTTGAACCAGGACATGCCCGACCCGGCCGATCCCGACAACGTCATCGCCGGCTACTGGCTTGACCTGGACATGGACGGCGCTTCGGGCTCCGACGCCGGCGGCGGCGATTGGCTGATCAACGATGTCAACGTCGGCGGCACCTGGTACTTCGTAGTGGAGTATCAGGACGCGGAGCTCTTCGCCGACGCTACGAGCTTCTACACCTTCCAGATCTGGTTTGAGTACAACACCAACAATGTCTGGATGGTCTACGAGGACTTTACTGGCCCCAACACTTTCGGCACGATCGGCGCTGAGGACCTCACCGGTACGGTCGGCGAGAGCTACTACTTCGACAGCGCCGGGACCCTGCCGGCCGAAGGCGACACGCTGGTCGTGACCAACTCGCTCGATACGCACACTTTCACCTATGCGGTGACGGTCGACGTGGGCACGGAGCCGGGCACGCTGATCAAGAACCACGTGGTCGCTACCAGCAGCGCGGACCCCGGGGTGTTATATGAAGCCCTGGAGGACGTGCGGGTGGCGTTCCTGGAGATCTTTATGCCGATCTGGTTGCTCGGCTAAGGAACGCGCTCGGACCTGGGCAACGGCCAGACCGGCCGGGGTTCGATGCCCGGCCGGACATCTGCTGAAGCCCAGCGCGGTATGACCCCCACAGGGGCGTTCGGCGGTAAGCATAGCCGAGCGCCCCTGTTTGCAAAGGGGTTCTCGGCTCCGGCCCTGCACCCTGCCTAAACAGGCACCCAAATCAGCCCCGTCCTTTGGTATAATCGATGACTCGAACATCCGTGCTTTACTCCCCAAGGTTGCACTATGCCCCAAGATAAAATCGTGGTCGTCGGCGCGCGCGAGCACAATCTCAAAAATATCACCGTCGAAATCCCGCGGGACAAGCTGGTGCTGATCACCGGCCTATCGGGCTCGGGCAAGTCATCGTTGGCGTTTGACACCATCTTTGCCGAGGGCCAGCGGCGCTATGTGGAGTCGCTGTCGGCCTATGCGCGGCAGTTCTTGGGCCAATTGGAAAAGCCGGACGTGGACCACATCGACGGGCTTAGCCCGGCCGTGAGCATCGACCAGAAGGGCGTCAGCCGCAACCCACGCTCGACGGTCGGCACGGTCACCGAGATTTACGACTACCTGCGCCTGCTGTTCGCGCGCGTGGGCATCCCGCACTGCCCCATCTGCGGGCGTGAGGTGCGCTCGCAGTCGGCCGAGGAGATTGTGGACCTGGTGCTGAGCTACCCGGCCGGCAGCAAGATCCTGGTGCTGGCGCCGGTCATCAAGGAGCGCAAGGGCCATCACCAGCCGGTGTTTGAAGACCTGCGCAAGAGCGGCTACACGCGCGCGCGGGTCAACGGCCGGGTGCTGGACCTGTCGGAAGACATCGAGCTCGACCGCTACAAGAACCACTCGATCGAGGCGGTGGTGGACCGGCTGGTGATCCCGGCCCGCGACGAGGCGGCGCAAGCCGGCGACGCGGGCGCGGCGGGCGAGTTCCAAAGCCGGCTGACTGACTCGATTGAGACGGCGCTGAAAATGGGCGGGGGCACGCTGATCGTGTCGGATGTGAGCAAGGCCGACGCCCCGGCCGACCGGCTGTACTCCGAGCACTTTGCCTGCCCGGTGGACGGCATCAGCCTGCCCGAGATCGAGCCGCGCACGTTCTCGTTCAATACCCCGCACGGCGCCTGCCAGGCCTGCCAGGGTTTGGGCGTAAAGCTGGAGATTGACCCCGACCTGATCCTGCCCAACCGCGACCTGAGCGTGGAAGACGGCGCCATTGCGGCCATGGAGTGGCGTAACGCGATTGAGAACGGCGGCTATTACTGGCAGGCCCTGGAAGCGGCCGCCAAGCAGTATCACATCCCGCTCGACAAGCCGGTGAAGAACCTGCCGGCCGAGAAGCTCAACCTCCTGCTGCACGGCTCGAGCGGCGAGAAGGTGCGGATGAACTACACCGCGCGCGACGGCCGCTCGGCGGTGTGGGAGACGCCGTTCGAGGGCATCATCCCCAACCTGCGCCGGCGCTATGCGGAGTCGACCTCCGACTACATCCGCGACAAGATTTCGGAATACATGTCCGAACGGCCGTGCGAGGTGTGCGGCGGGCAGCGGCTGCGGCCGGAGGCCCTGGCCGTGACCGTGGCCGGGCGCAACATCATCACCGTGACCGGCTGGCCGGTGCTGAGGACGCAGGAGTGGCTCAAGGAGCTGAAGGGCACGTTCTCACCGCGCCAGCAGAAGATCGCGGCGCAGATCTTGAAGGAGATCGGCGCGCGGCTGAAGTTCCTGGTGGACGTGGGGCTGGACTACTTGACCCTGGCGCGCACGGCCGCGACGCTCTCGGGCGGCGAGGCGCAGCGCATCCGGCTGGCCACGCAGATTGGCTCGCAGCTTATGGGCGTGCTGTACGTGCTGGACGAGCCGAGTATCGGCCTGCACCAGCGCGACAATGCCCGCCTGATCCGCACGCTGCAGAACATGCGCGACCTGGGCAACACGCTGCTGGTGGTGGAGCACGACGCCGAGACCATCCTGGCGGCCGACTGGGTGGTGGACCTGGGGCCGGGCGCGGGCGAGCTGGGCGGCTAACTGATCTTTGAGGGCACGGTGCCGCAGCTGCTCAAGGACAAGAAGTCCATCACCGGCGCCTACCTCTCGGGCCGCATGAAGATCGAGGTGCCCAAGACGCGGCGGCCGGGCAACGGCCAGAGCCTGGTCATCCGTGGGGCGTGCGAGAACAATCTCAAAAACATCGACGTGGAGATCCCGCTGGGCAAGTTTGTGTGCCTGACGGGGGTGTCGGGCTCGGGCAAGTCGTCGCTGCTGGTGGAGGTGCTCTACAAGCGGCTGGCGCAGGTGCTGCACGGCTCGCACGTGCGCTCGGGCGCGCACGCCGGCCTGGACGGCGTGGAGCAGATCGACAAGATCATCAACATCGATCAAAGCCCGATTGGCCGCACCCCGCGCAGCAACCCCGGCACCTACGTCGGCGTCTTCGACGAGATCCGCAACCTGTTCGCCGACCTGCCCGAGAGCAAGATCCGCGGCTACAAGGCCGGGCGCTTCAGCTTCAACGTCAAGGGCGGCCGCTGCGAGGCCTGCCAGGGGCAGGGGCAGGTGCAGATCGAGATGCAGTTCCTGCCGGACATTTTTGTGCCGTGCGATGTGTGCCATGGGGCGCGCTTCAACCGCGAGACCCTGCAGGTGCGCTTCAAGGGCAAAAACATCGCGGAATTGCTCGACACCAGCATCGACGCGGCCGTGGAGTTCTTTGACGCGCACCCGCCGATCAAGCGCAAGCTAGTGACCCTGCAGTCGGTGGGGGTGGGCTATATCAAGATCGGCCAGCCGGCCACCACGCTGTCGGGCGGCGAGGCGCAGCGCACCAAGCTGGCCAAGGAGCTGTCGAAGCGCTCCACCGGCCGCACGCTGTACGTGCTGGACGAGCCCTCAGTGGGCCTGCACGCGGCGGACGTGCACAAGCTGGTGGACGTGCTGCAGCGCTTCGTCGACGAGGGCAACACGGTGCTGATCATCGAGCACCACCCCGACATCATCAAGGTGGCGGACTGGCTGATCGACCTGGGGCCGGAAGGCGGCGACCGCGGCGGGTACATCGTGGCGCAGGGCACGCCGGAGGATATCGCCAAGGTGAAGGAAAGCTATACCGGCCAGTTCTTGAAGAAGTACCTGAACGGCCCGAGTGGGAGTGGGAAGAACGGGAAGAAGAAATAGTTCCGTTGACCAAATCCCTATGCCCCTCAACCCTCCTCGCCGCTACGTCCAGGACCACACCTTCATCTCCGAAGCCTCGCCGTGGGCCGCAAATAGCGCAACGAAGATCGGGAAGATGCTATACTCCCTCTCGGAAGGAAGGTGCTTATGTCGCCCGTTACCGTTAATGTTCCCGATGAATTGGCCGAGCGCCTCCGGCCACTGGCTGACCAGTTGCCTCACATCCTGGAGTTGGGTTTGCGCGAGCTGAACGCGGCCTCGCAGGCGGGTTTCGGCGGGGCGGCTGAAGTCCCCGAATTTCTGGCCAGTCTGCCCACACCCGAGGCGACGCTGTCTTTGCAGCCCTCTGCTGTGCTCCGGGATCGCATCAGCGAGCTGTTGGAAAAGAGCAAGTCAGGCAGTCTCTCCCCGGCCGAAGAACAGGAATGGCAGCAGTACGCTTATCTTGAGCACCTGGTGCGCGTGGCCAAAGCCCAGGCGCTGCTCAAGCTTAAGTCGGCATGAGCCGGGCTGCTATTCCAAACGCTCTGCGCCGGCTTGTGTACGAAAGGGCGCAGGGGCAGTGCGAGTATTGTTTGACGCCTGAAGTCATTGCGCTGGTTCCCCACGAAGTCGATCACATCCTCGCTCAGAAGCATGCCGGGTTCGCCTAACTGAGCGCGAACTGCTCATACTGGCTGGCCTGTTGCGCTTGCCCTCATAGGTCATGGCATGCTCTCAAACCTTTCCCTCACCGGCCTCCACCAACAACTCACCACCGGCGCGCTGACGGCCCGCGCGCTGACCGAGCATTACCTGGAGCGCATTGATCAGCTTGACCAGCATGGCCCTGCGTTAAATTCGGTCATCGAGCTAAACCCGGACGCGTTGGACACTGCCGAGGCCCTGGATGCGGAGCTGCGCAAGCGGGGGGCGCGGGGTCCCCTGCACGGGCTGCCGGTGCTGCTCAAGGACAACATCGACACGGGCGACCAGATGCAGACGACGGCGGGCTCGCTGGCGCTGGCAGGCTCACGCGCGGCGCGGGACGCCTTCCTGGTGCAGCGGCTGCGGGCGGCCGGGGCGGTGATCTTGGGCAAGACCAACCTGAGCGAGTGGGCCAACTTCCGCTCCAACCGCTCGTCCAGCGGCTGGAGCAGCCGCGGCGGGCAGACCCACAATGCCTATGTGCTGGACCGCAATCCGTCGGGCTCCAGCAGCGGCTCGGCGGTGGCGGTGGCCGCCGGCCTGTGCGCGGCGGCGGTGGGCACCGAGACCGATGGCTCCATCGTCAGCCCGGCGCAGACGAATGGCATCGTGGGGATCAAGCCGACCGTGGGCCTGATCAGCCGGGCGGGCCTCATCCCGATCGCGCACAGCCAGGATACGGCCGGGCCGATGGCCCGCAGCGTGGCCGACGCCGCGCTGCTGCTAGGCGCGCTGACGGGCGTAGACCCGGGCGACCCGGCCAGCGCGGCCAGCGCCGGCCGGGCCTACGCGGATTACACCCAGTTTCTCACTGAGGACGGACTGCAAGGCGCGCGCATTGGCGTGGCCCGCAACTACTTCGGCTTCGACGAACGCGTGGATGCGCTGATGGACGCCCACCTGGACACGCTCCGGCGCCTGGGCGCGGAGGTGATCGACCCGACCAACGTGCCCAGCCCGCCCGAGGCGCGCGACGCCGAGTTTCTGGTGCTGCTGTATGAATTCAAAGCAGGCCTCAACCGCTACCTGGCCGCGCTGGGGCCCGAGGTGGCCGTGCATTCGCTGGCGGAGGTGATTGCGTTCAACGAGCGCCACGCGGCGCGGACGATGCCATACTTTGGGCAGGAGACGCTGGTGAAAGCCGAGAGCAAGGGGCCGCTGACGAGCGAGGAATATCTCAAAGCGCTGGAGACCAGCCAGCGGCTGGCGCGCGCGGAAGGGCTGGACGCGGTGCTCCAGGCGCACCGGCTGGATGCGCTCGTCGCGCCGACCGGCGGGCCGGCCTGGCTGACCGACTACGTCACCGGCGACCACTACTCGGGCGGCAGCTCGCCGGCGGCGGCCGTGGCGGGGTATCCGAGCCTCACCGTGCCGGGCGGCCACGTCTGTGGACTGCCGGTGGGCGTGTCGTTCATTGGCGGAGCGTATGCGGAGCCGAAGCTGCTGCGGCTGGCGTATGCGTTTGAGCAGGCGACACGGCTGCGGCAGGCGCCGAGGTTTTTGGAGCGGGCGGAGGTGGGCTGAGAGATCTCCTCTCGCTCACCCTCCATTGTCGGGTCCCGGTCCCTTTGAGACAACTTTGTTGCGAATGACGCTCACGCGCCGGCGCCGCAAGCGGCCAGGATGGGAGAAAAAATGCGAAGAGTAATCCTTCTCTGGGGGCTGGTGCTGTGTACGCTCGGTCTGGCGGCCTGCGGAGGCGCGGCGCCGGGGGCGACTCAAACGGCCATTGTCCTGGTGGTGGGCACCTCCCCGTTGACGACCGAGGCTGCGCCGAGCGAGACCCCCTTGACCCCCACGGCGGTCGACGCGGCCACGCTGCCGCCGGCGCCCACGGCCACTACCGCCCCGGCCGGCAGTGCGGAGCCCAGCTTGCCCAGCGCCAGCGCCGACCCGCTGCTGCGAACGTATCGCTCGCTGGTGGCCATTCAGACGAACGCGGCGCTGGTGGCCGAGGCCTTGGCCCAGGTGCAGGCCGGCCGGCTGGATCCCGAGGAGATGCCGGTGGCGGCCCTGGCCATGGGCGCCCTCACCCAAGCCGTCGATGAGTCTCTCCCGAGCGTCACGCCGCCGGGCTCAGTGAAGACGCAGTGGGAAGAGGCGGTGGCCCGCCACGAAGAAGTCAAAGACCTGGGCGCGCGCTGGCTGCTGGGGCAGATGGAGGTGGCCGAGGTGAGCGCCGCCATGGGGCCGATCCAGGCGGACCTGGAGCGGCTGCTGGTGGAGGCCGAGGCGGCCGTAGCAGCGCAGTATGGCGTCAGCGCGGCCGAGCTGACGGCGCATCGGGTGCGGCTGGTGGCGGCGATTGGCGGGGTGTTTGAGTAAAAGGCAGACCTTCGAGGTCTTTAAGACCTCGGAGGTCTCGTTTCTTACCCCACCCGCCCCGTAATATAGTTCTCCGTAATCTCCTGCTTCGGCCGCGTGAAGACGGTGTTGGTCACGTCAAATTCCACCAGCTCGCCGAGCCAGAACAGGCCGGTGCGGTCCGAGACGCGCGCGGCCTGCTGCATGTTGTGGGTGACGACCACGATGGTGTAGCGCTCCTTGAGGCTGCGCATGAGCTCTTCGATCTTGAGCGTGGCGACCGGGTCCAGGGCCGAGGCGGGCTCGTCCATCAGGATCACTTCCGGCTCCACCGCCACCACGCGGGCAATGCACAGGCGCTGCTGTTCGCCCAGCGAGAGGTTGAGCGCCGGCTCGCGCAGTTGGTCCTTCACCTGGTCCCACAGCGCGGCGGCGCGCAGCGAGCGCTCCACCCGGCCGGGCAGGTCGGCCAGCATTCCCAGCACCCGCGGGCCAAAGGCCACATTGTCGTAAATCGACTGTGGGAAGGGGTTGGGCTTTTGGAAAACCATGCCCACCCGGCGGCGCAGGTCGGCCAGGTTGAGGCCGGGCGCATACAGGTTCTGGTGATCGAGCAGGACCTGGCCCTCGGCGCGCGTGCCGGGGATGGTGTCGTTCATGCGGTTGAGACAGCGCAGGAAGGTGGATTTGCCGCAGCCCGAGGGGCCGATGAGGGCCGTGATCTCGTGCTCGGCAATGTCCATGGACACGTGGTGGAGCACCTTCTTGGGGCCGTAGTAGAAGTCGAGGTCCTTCACGCTGATCTTGTTCATGGCCGGGTCATTCTACACCAGCGCGCCGCAGAACTGATATAAT
>CAYUYN010000110.1:0-10722 GCA_964449185.1 uncultured Anaerolineales bacterium
CACAGGGGGGCGCCCCTACGGTGGTGGTGGTGGCAGTCGGACTGGTGGTGACGCTGGGGACGCCGGCGCGAAGTGCGCGCCAGCCGTGGATCTATCGATCCCCGGAGAGCGAAGGTTGCGCAGTGATCAGCGCAGGCCTTCTATAAGGTGCGCCGTGAGGTGCTGGGCGTCGATGTCGATGTCGAGGATCACGGTGCTGATCGCCGGCAAGAGCAGCTCGCCCTCGGCGCCGGAGACGACGTACACGTCGTTGGCGCCGGTCTCGAGGATGCCGACGAGCTCCCCGAGCTCTTCGCCGGTGTCGGAGACGACGCGGCAGCCGATGAGCTGGTGGTGGTAGTAGCGGCCAGGCGGCAGGGGGGCGGCCGCCTCCGTCTTGATCTGCACGAGCTGCCTGCGGTACTTGTCCGCGCAGTCGCGGTCAAAGCAGTCGCCCAGGCGGAGGATGAGCTGATGGCGGTGGACGCGCGCGGACTCCAGCGGGTGCGGGTCGGCGGCATCGCCGAGGTAGACCGTGTCCACTTCCGCGAGGTGTTCGGGGAAATCGGTGAGCGTATCGACCAGCAGCTCGCCGCGCACACCGTGCGGGCGGACCACCCGGCCCACAGCCAGGAGTTGAGGCGCCATACAGAGGCAGAGCGGGCTTTAGGCCCGCTCTGGTTTTCTACTCGATGATCTCAAGCTGCGCGCGGCGTGCCTGGCGCGCGGCCGTCATCTGCACCAGGGCGCGCATGGCATTTACCACGCGCCCGCCCCGGCCGATCACGCGCCCCATGTCGCCTGGGCCAACGCGCAGCTCCAGAATGACAGCGGTACCCGTGACCGACTCGGTCACCAGCACCCGGTCAGGGTCGTCCACCAGGGCCTTGGCCATATACTCGACGAGTTCTTTCATGCGCTTTCCCGCTAAGCAGGTCCGGGCGGGTTGCCCGGCCGGATCTGGCTGGATAAGGGGGGCGTCCGATCACTCACACGCGTTGAGCGACGGCGAACGCCCCACCCTCGGTTGGCAAGAACAGGCTGGGCGTTCATTTGAACGCCCCTACAGAGGCCGGGCGTTCGTTTGAGCGACCTTACAGAGGCCGGGCGTTCGTTTGAACGCCCCTACACAGGCCGGGCGTGCTTGCGAACGGCCTTACGCGGCGGCTTGCTTGGCGGCGGCGGCGCGGCGCTTCTTGGACAGCTTAGTCGGGGCCGCATCCGCGGGGCTGGCGCCGGTGCGGCGGGTGACGTTGCGGACCTGGGAGGCCTGTTCGGCCTCGGCCAGCAGCGTCTCTTCGGCCTCGCCGGCCTTCAGGCGCTCAAAGCGCGCCGTGGTGCCGGTGACCCGAAACAGCTTGAGCACCGACTCGCTCGGCTGGGCGCCGTTGCGCAGCCAGTGAAAGACGCGCGCCTCGTCCACGTTGATCGTGGCGGGGTCGGTGCGCGGGTTGTAGTTACCCAGGTTCTCGAGGAAACGGCCGTCGCGCGGATGCTCGCTCTCGGCCGCCACCAGGCGGAAACTCTGCTGGGCCTTGGAGCCCACCTTGCGAAGACGCAAACGAACCATACTGCTCATTCTCCTTGTTGGGCCGCGGACGGCCGCACACGCTTTTCAATGGATTGGATAGTACCACATACCAGCCCGCGCGGCGCGGTGCGCCTGAGGGGACTGGGGCGGCACCGGCAGGCGGCGCCAGCCAGTCGGCGGACGGTGTCTTAGCGGAATCGCGGCATCCCGGGGAGGCCCTTTTTGCTGCCCATCTGCTTGATCATCTTCTGCATGTCTTTGAACTGCTTGACAAGCTGATTGACCTCGTAGACGGTGGTGCCCGAGCCGGCGGCGATGCGGCGCTTGCGGCTGCCGTTGAGCACGTCTGAGTGGCGGCGCTCGCGCATGGTCATCGAATGGATAATGGCTTCGGTGCGCTTGAGCTGCTGCTCGGCTTCCTTCTCGTCGATCTGCATCTTCGGCCCGCTCATGCCGGGGAGCATGCCGAGGAGCTGCCCGATAGGCCCCATCTTGCGCACTTCCTTCAACTGGTTGAGGAAGTCGTCGAGGTTGAAACTGCCCGAGACCAGCTTCTCGGCGGCCTTCTGGGCGTTTTCACGGTCCAGGGTCGCCTCGGCGCGCTCGATCAGGCCGAGCAGGTCGCCCATGCCCAGGATGCGCGAGGCCAGCCGGCCGGGGTCGAAGCTCTCCACCGCGTCGACCTTCTCACCGGTGCCCAGGAATTTAATGGGCACCCCCGTGACCGCGCGCATGGAGATGGCGGCGCCGCCGCGGGCGTCGCCGTCGACCTTGGTCAGGATCAGGCCGGTAAGCCCGACCTGCTTGTGGAAGCCCTCGGCAATGCGCACGGCTTCCTGGCCGGTCATCGAGTCCGCCACCAGCAGGACTTCCACGGGCTTGGTGCGGTCGCGGATGGCCGTGAGCTCGTTCATGAGCGACTGGTCAATCTGTAGACGGCCGGCCGTGTCCAGGATGACCACGGTCTGGCCCTGTTTCTCGGCGGCGGCCACGGCCTGCGCGGCCACCTCGGTGGGCGAGGCCTGCGCGGTGAAGACCGGCACGTCCACGGTCTGGCCCAGGGTTTGGAGCTGGAGCACGGCGGCCGGGCGCTGCAGGTCGGCGGCCACCAGCAGCACGCGCTCGCCCTGCTCGCGCAGCTTCTTGGCCAGCTTGGCGGCCATGGTGGTTTTGCCGGAGCCTTGCAGGCCCACCAACATCACCACGCGCGGCTGGGGGCCCTTCAGGTTAAGGCGGCCCGGCTCGCCCAGGGTGGCGACCAGCTCTTCGTTGACGATCTTGATGACTTGCTGGGCCGGGTTGAGAGCGCGCGACACTTCGACGCCAATGGCGCGGGCGCGCACCCGGTCGAGAAAGCTCTTGACGACCGAGAAGTGCACGTCGGCTTCCAGCAGCGCCAGGCGCACCTCGCGCAGGGCCGAGTCGACGTCAGCCTCCGACAGCTTGCCGCGGCGGCTGAGCTGTTCAAAGGTCGCTTGAAGTTTGTGGGAGAGGTTTTGAAACATGCGAAAAAATAACCGCCGGAGCGGATAAGTCCTGTAATTCTAACGGCGCGTGGGTCTAGGGTAGCCGCATGGGCAAGCAGAAAATTGTAACCTGAGGAGGACAATACGTCAAGGTGGGCTAGTTGTGTGCCCTGCGCAAAGGGTTGACGGTTAGCGCTAACGCCTCTATACTCCGCCCTACGCTCGGGTCCGAACCCGACGCGTGGGCTAATGAGTAGCATAGTGAAGGAGGCCGTCAACCACCCCCTTGTAACCCACCCGCCACAACTCACACATCCCCACCGGCAGTCAACGACTTTCTCAGGAGGAGAGTTCGTCATGAAACGCTCACAAAAGCTGATGCGGCTGCTCGGCGTGCTGATGATCGCAGGTTTGATCATCACCGCTTGCGCGCCGGCCGCCACCCCTGCACCGACCGAAGTTACGGAGCCGACCGACGCGCCCGCGCCGACCGATGCCCCGGCCCCCACCGAAGCGGCGCCCGCGCCGACCGAGGAGCCCGCGCCGACCGAAGAACCCGCCCCGACCTATGAGGCGATGGTCCTCGAAGCCCCCGACTGCGACTACGGCGGCGACGTTGGAGCTGAGTTTAAGGCCATTGAGGCTGTCGATCAATATACGGTCAAGTTCACGTTGTGCCATCCAGACGGCGCCTTCCTGAACAAGGTGGCCTTTGCGGGTTTCCAAATCCAGGACTCCGACTATCTGGATGAGATGGGCGGCGACTCGGCTAAGATAAGCGAGAACCCGAACGGCACGGGCCCGTACGTCCTCAAGGAATGGGTCCGCGGCGATCACATTACCTTCGAGGCGAACCCCAACTACTGGGGTGAAGCACCGACCATCCAGACCCTGATTTTCCAGTGGTCGGCGGAAGCCTCGCAGCGCCTGCTCGTGCTGCAGTCGGGGACAGCGGATGGCATCTTTGCCCCCGCAGCCGAAGACCTGGAAACGATCCAGTCGGACGCCAACCTGGTGCTGGTTCCGTACGACAACCCCAACATTTTCTACTTGGGGATGAACAACACCATCCCGCCGTTCGACAATGCACTGGTGCGCCAGGCGGTGGCCATGTCCATCGACAAGCAGCGGATCGTCGACAACTTCTATCCGCCCGAGTCGGTTCCGGCCGAGCAGTTCGTGCCCGAGGCGATTTCTCCCGGCCACAGCACGTCCGGAGACGGCGCCGCGTGGTATGAATACGATCCTGAGGGCGCCAAGGCCCTCCTGACCGAAGCGGGCTTCCCCGACGGCTTTGAAGTAAACCTGTCTTATCGGGATGTCACCCGCACCTATCTGCCGCACGCGGCCCAGGTGGCCCAGGACCTGCAGGATCAACTGGCCGAGGTGGGCATCACGATCAACATTACGCCCATCGAGTCCGGCACGTTCTTGCAGTCCGTAGCGGCCGGCGAGCAGCCGTTGTTCATGCTGGGTTGGGGCCTGGACTACCCCGACGCGACCAACTTCTATGATTTCCACTTTGCCAGCAACAGCATGCGCTTCGGCAATGAGTGGCCCGACATCGTCGATGCTATCAAGCGCGGCGCGCGGGCTTCCACGCCGGAGGAGCGGCAGGCAGCCTACGATGAGGTCAATGCCCTCATCAAGGAAAACGTCCCGATGGTTCCGATGGCACACGGCGCGGCCACGGACGCCTTCCTGGCGACCGTCGGCAACGTCAAGATCGGGGCCTTGAACGAGAACTTCCAGGAGATGACCACGGACTCCGGCCAGTTTGTCTGGGTTCAGGGTGCCGAACCCATCAGCCTGTGGTGCGGCGACGAAACCGACGGCGAGACGCTGCGGGCCTGCCTGCAGCTATACGACTCGCTGCTGGGCTACGAGTTCGGCGGCGCTCAGGCCGTTGCGGCGCTGGCCGAGTCTTGGGAGACCAGTGAAGACGGGCTGGAATGGACGTTCAAGCTGCGCGAGGGGGTGCAGTTCAGCAATGGCGCTGATCTCGACGCCAACGACGTCGTGGCGACCTACGTCGCTCAGTGGGATGCCAGCAGCCCGAATCATGTCGGCACTAGCGGCGCCTTCGAGTACTTCTCTGGCTTCTTCGGCGCGATGCTGAACGTCCCGGCCGCCGCCGAGTAACTTTACGTGAGGGTGTGCGTCAAGTAATGCAAGAAGTGATGGGGCGTTGCCCGCCTGGGACGCCCCATCACTTTATGTTCGGCCATCACTTAAGCGGTCAAGCGGCGAGATAACGGAAATATGACCCAGTTTCTCCTGCGCCGCGTGCTCCTGTTAGCTCCCGTGCTGCTCGGCATACTCTTCGTGACGTTTGCCTTGGCACGCCTGTTGCCTGGAGATCCGTGCGTGGCGATGCTAGGCGAGCGGGCCTCGCCCGAGGCCTGTGATGCCTTTAGAGAACGCTTTGGGCTGAATGACACGATCCCGGTTCAGTTCATCCGCTACATCAGCCACGTCGCACAGGGCGACTTCGGGGATTCCATCCGCAACAAACGTCCCGTCACCGACATACTGCTGGAGCGTCTGCCCATGACGCTGGAGGTGACCCTCGGCGCCATGCTATTCTCGACGACGCTGGGGGTGCTGTTCGGAATTATTTCATCGGTTCGCCACAATTCCGCGGCGGACGTCATCACGATGATCGGCGCCAATGTAGGCGTCTCCATGCCGGTATTCTGGCTTGGCCTCATGCTGGCGTATTTCTTCGCCCTGACTCTCAAGGATACGCCGTTTTGGATTCCACCCTCCGGCCGCCTGAGCGCGGGCGTCAGCGTGCCGCCGCTGGCCGAAACGCTGAGCCTGCCTGAGCTGTCTGGACCCGCCTTCGCCGTGGTGACGTTCGCCTCTAACTGGGTGACGTTCAATGCGCTAATTACCGGCCGCTTTGATGTCCTGCGCGATGCCTTATGGCATTTGATACTGCCCTGCGTGGCAGTGGGCACTATCCCGCTGTCGATTATCGCGCGCATGACGCGGGCCAGCATGCTGGAGGTGTTAGGCCAGGACTACGTGCGCACGGCACGCGCCAAGGGACTGCGAGAGCGGCTGGTCGTTTTCAAGCATGCCCTGCGAAACGCGCTGCTGCCGGTGGTGACGGTCATTGGGCTGTCGTTTGGCAGCCTGATGAGTGGAGCCGTGCTGACTGAGACGGTCTTTGCACTGCCGGGCGTCGGCACGCAATTGGTCTCGGCCATTTTGGCACGCGATTACCCGGTCGTCCAGGCCTTTACGATCGTCATTGCCCTCATCTTCGTCCTGGTCAACCTGGCCGTCGATGTTTCCTATGCGTACCTGGACCCGCGCGTCCGGCTTACTTAGGCCCCACCCATGACTGCCAGCCCGAGCGTTAAGGAGACAGCGGCTCTCGTGCCGGCCGCGATGCCGGTCGCGCGGACGCCCATGCAGGATACGCTGCGCCGGCTGCGCCGGCACCGGTCGGCGCAGGTGGGTACGATCATACTCGGCGCACTGCTGCTCATCGCATTGCTGGCCCCGCTTATCGCGCCATATAACCCCGCCAAACCGCTGCGGGATGTCAAGCGCCGCGCGCCGCCCTGCATTCATTTGCTCGGTTGTCCGGCGGATCAGCCACAGCATATTTTCGGGATTGACAGCAACAGCCGCGACCTTTTCTCCCGCGTTATTTTCGGATCGCGCTTGTCACTACAGGTCGGGTTTTGGACCGTCACTTTTGCCATCGTGATTGGCACCGTGCTGGGCGCCATTGCCGGCTACGCCGGCGGCTGGCTCGACAATATCATCATGCGCCTGATGGACGTGTTGCTGGCGTTCCCTAGTCTGCTGCTGTCCATCGCGATCGTCACCGTATTGGGTCAGGGTTTGATTAACGCGCTACTGGCCATCGGGATTGTGTCTATTCCGGTATACGCGCGCGTCGTCCGGGCCGCCGTGCTGCAGGTCAAGGAACAGGATTTCATTGCCGCGTCGCGGGCGCTCGGCGCCTCCCCGTGGGGTGTGCTCATCAACCATGTGATGCCGAATGCCATCACCCCCCTTATCGTGCAGGCGACGCTGGGCATCGCTTCGGCGATCCTCAGCGCCGCGGCGCTCTCTTTCCTGGGCTTGGGGGCACAGCCGCCCACGCCCGAATGGGGTCTCATGCTCGGGGAAGAGCGCAACAGCGTCTTCAATGCCCCGCACCTGGTCTTCTTCCCCGGCATCGCCATCATGCTGACCGTGCTCGGCTTCAACTTGCTGGGTGACGGCCTGCGCGACGCGCTTGACCCGCGTCTGGCGCAAGTCGGCATCAAGATCAAGTAACCCGCTCCCGGCATGGCAACGCTCTCTAACGCACTCAAACGCCGTGCGCCAGCCGCGCCAAAGCGCTGCCGGGCTTTCTGGCTATGCGCTCTCCTGCTGGCCGCCTGTGGGCGCAGCACGCCTGGCCCAGCCACGCCGCTCCCAAACAACACGCCTGGCCTCAATACCCCGGTGGTTACCGCCGCCGAGGGCACCAGCGCCCCCGCGCCCACGCCGGCGAATACCCCAACCCCGGTCCCCACGCCCCTCCCCACGGTCTTTACGCTGGGGCTGGTGGACACGCCCGGCACACTGGACCCGGCCAATGCGGTGGACGAGTCGGCCCTGCTCATCACCCGCCACCTGTATGACGGTCTGCTGGCCTTCCAGCCTGGCAGCACCCTGGCGCAGCCGGCGCTGGCCGAAAGCTGGGATGTCTCGCCCGACGGGCTGACGTGGACCTTCTTGCTGCGGCGCGACGTGGTGTTTAGCGACGGCACGGCCTTGACGGCCGAGGTGGCCCGGCTAAACTTCCAGCGCTGGCTCCAGGCCACGCCGCCGGGGCGCTATGTGTTTTGGCGGGCCTTGTTTGGCGGCTTTGCGGGCGAGGCCGGCCCGGATGGCGAACCGCTGTCGCTGGTGGAGAACGTGACCACGCGCGGCGAGGCCACGCTGGTCATTACGCTCAGCCAGCCGGCGGCCTCGCTGCCCAGCACCCTGGCCATGCCCAGCTTTGCGCTGGTGAGCGCGGCGGCGCTGGACAGCGCCGACATCACGGCCGGCCTCAATGCCGCCTCGGCGGGCAGCGGGCCGTATGTGTTGGCCGAGTGGCCTCGGCCCGACCTGGTACGGCTGCGGCGCAGCCCAACCCAATGGGACACGACGCGGCTGACCGGACCGGACGAGCTGGTGTTCAAGATCATCGCGGACGACACCCAGCGGCTGCTGGCGCTGCAAACGGGCGAGATCGAGGGCCTGGCACACCTCAACCCCAAGGACTATGCGGCGGTGACGGCCGGCGCCAGCAATACCCGGGTGGACTTTGACCCGGCGCTGAATGTGCTGTACCTGGGCTTCAACCAGGCGCGCACGCCGTGGCAAAACCTTGACTGCCGCCTGGCGGTGGCCTTGGCGCTGGACAAGGCGCGCTACATCCAGGGGCACTTCCCGGGCGATGCCGAGGCGGCCGCGGCCATGCAGCCCCCCAGCGTGTGGGGCTACAGCGCCCCGACCGAGCGGGCCTACGACCCGGCCCAGGCGCGCGAACATTGGCAGGCCTGCCTCGACAGCGGCGTCACGCTCCCGGCGGAGATGACCCTGTATGTGCCGCCGGTGCCGCGGCCCTACCTGCCCGACCCGGCCGGCCTGGGGCTGGCCATCCAAAGCGACCTGGCGACCGTGGGCATCAGCGTCACCGTGATGGCCCCCGACTGGCAGACCGAATGGCTGCCCGACGTGCACGCCGGGCGGGCCGATCTCTTCCTGCTGGGCTGGACCGGGGTGAATGGCGACCCCGACAGCTTTCTTTGCCCGCTGTTCTGCGGCGCCGAGGGCGCCTTCAACAGCGGCGAGGCGGGCGAGCCCCGGCCGCCCGACGCCGAGCTGGCCGACCTGCTTCTCGAAGCGCACAGCGTGACGGACCTCGACCGGCGCGCCGAGCTCTATGCACAGGCGCATGCCCGTATTTTTGAGACCGTGCCGGCCGTGCCGCTGGCCCACCGCCAGACCGCCTGGGCCTACCGCGTGGACGTGCAGGGCAACATACCCAGCCCGATTGAGAGTGTGTTCTTCGGGCTGCATTTCGTGCCGTAAGCGTTTAGACAGGGCAGTGCCTGGACTCCAACATCCGGAACCACTACCACCGCGAATCAAAAACGCCCTGCCGGCAAGGTGCCGGCAGGGCGTTTTATTTCAGGACCTCTAGCGCGCCGGCGTTAGCGCCGTTTAGCGTGATCGCCGGCGGCGGCTTCAGCCTGCTTCATGCGCTTGGCGCGCCAGCCGATGAGGCGCTCCTCGCCCTTGAGCAGACGCCGGATGTTGGGCCGCAGCGCCCAGGCCAGCAGGACGATGGTGCCGAGGCCATAGATGATAAATTCGGGCGGCCATTGCAGAAAGTAAATGCGGTAGGCGAAAAGGGCCGTGATGACGACCGCCACCGACAGCGTAGCAACAGAGGCGTAGCCGACGCCAAACAGGATCGCCGCGCCCACGGGCACCACGATCAGCACGCTGGCGGGCCAGATGGCGAAGGCGGCCCCCACGGCCGGGGCGCCGCCGGCGCCGCCCTTGAAGCCCAGGAACAGCGAGTAGTTGTGGCCGAGGATGGCGGCCAGACCGGCCAGGGCCATGCCCAGCGGGCGCGTGTCCGGGGGCAAGAAGGCCTGCGCCAGCCATACGCCCGCGCCGCCCTTGAGCACATCCAGGAGCGCCGTCAGGAAACCCGCTGCCAGGCCGGCCGCGCGCATGGCGTTGGTGCCGCCGGTGCGGCCGCTGCCGACCTGACGCACGTCCTGGCCCGAGATGGCCTTCACAATCACGTAGCCCATGGGGATGGAACCGATCACATAGGACAGCGCCACAAGCAAAATAAGCATTACGAGTTCTCCGTAGAAGGCCGGATCTCGAGCGCTTTCCGCTCGGCGGCAAGGTAATTTTTGTGTACGCCGCCGGTAGAAGCGCGGCAGTCACGCCGTTAGCCCGAGCGGTACGCGCTCGCGTGCGGATATTAACCCTGGCCGCATGCGAAAGTTACTCTACCAGCTCCAGCGCCACTTCCCGCACGCGCCCGCTGTCAATCTCAAAGCCGCGCAGCCCCCAATTTCCAGGCGCTTCGGGGGCCAAAATCACGTAAACGGCTTCGGGGTAATAGGCCTGGGCCACGTCGGTGGCGGACGGCACAGCCGGGCCGGCGGGGTGCGAATGAAAGATCCCGCACACCTCCCAGCCGGCCGCTTCCAGGTCCAGCATGGCCTGGACCTGCCCGGCCGGGTCCATGTAATACGCCACCGGGCTGTGCAGGACGTTTTCCACGCAGTAAACGCGCGCCACCTGCCCCGGCGGCCCGCCCAGCAGGCCGCAGGCCTCATGCGGCCAAGCCTGCTGCGCATGCGCCCGCATGGCGGCCTTGTGAGCGGCGGTCAGGCGCAGCGCGGCCAAAGTCATCGGTCATTCGGTTCTGGCGCGGATACTGGCTCCCAGCCACACCGGAGCGAACATTATACACCCGGCGTACAGCGCATTCGCTCGCGCCAAAACCAGCGTTCGGCCTACGCTGCGCAGGCCGCTCGGCCCGCTTCTGCCGGCTGGTACCAAGTGGAACAATTAGCGCCTAAACTCGACTCATAGACATTGCTGAGGGGCCACCCTATCCCGTTGGGGCGTTCTCACGCGTTTCATTCCTTGTCAGCCGCGCCCGCCTCACCCCATCCCCGGCCCTTCCCCTCCCACTCCGCTGCGCTCCGGGGA
>CAYUYN010000111.1:0-10717 GCA_964449185.1 uncultured Anaerolineales bacterium
TTCCTGGTGGGTTTACGGACGTTCATCGGCGTCAACGGATGGAGCAACGGATCAACGGATAAATACAGGCCGTACACGCGCATGGAATTCGCTCTAGTACAAAAACATCGGCTTGCCGAGCATATCGCGCACCTTGGGGCGGTAGTTGACCGAGTCGTACAGGGCGGTGACGTCGACACGTTTCCTGCCGGCGACGATGAGGTCGAGCGGGACGGTGGTGTAGATGCCCTGCTGGAGAGCGGCCATGCGGCCAGTGTGGCCCATGGCCACCTGGTCGAGGGCCAGGTTGCCGAAGGAGACGGCCGCCATGCGGTCCAGCGAGTCGGGGGCGCCGGCGCGCATGATGTAGGCGAGCTGGAGGTACATGGTGGGGATGCGGGTGCGCAGCTTGAGCTCTTCGGACACGAAGGCGCCAATGCCGCCCAGCTTCTGGTGGCCGTAGGCGTCGGCCTCGCCCTTCTGCATAATGTCGCCGCCCTTGAGGTGGGCGCCTTCGGAGATGGTGAGGATGGCGTAGTGCGAGGGGTTGCGCTCGCGGTCTTCTACCAAGAAGTTCGCGACCTTCTCCATGTCGAAGGGGACCTCGGAGATGACGGCGCGATCGACGTCGGCCAGGTAGGCGACGAAGAGCGAGGTCTCGCCGGAGTTGCGGCCGAAAAGCTCGACGACGCCGATGCGCTCGTGCGAGCCGACGTTGGTGCGGAAGGCGGTGATGGCCTCGACCGAGCGGGTGACCGCGGTGGAGAAGCCGATGCAGTAGTCGGTGCCGAAGACGTCGTTGTCCATCGTCTTGGGGATGGCGACGACCTGGAAGCCTTCCTGGTGCAGGCGGCTGGCATAGCTCAGGGTGTCGTCGCCGCCGATGGGGATGATGGCCGCCAGCCCGAGAAAGTCGAGCACGCGCAGGACGTGGCGGGTGCAGTCGACCGTGCCCTTGGCATTGACGGTCTGGTCCTCGGCGCGGATGTGGCTGGGCACGTCTTCGGGCTTGACGTTGCTGGGGTTGATGCGCGAGGTGTGCAGGATGGTGCCGCCGGAGCGGTCAATGGTGCGGACGCGCTCGAGCGGCAGGGGCAGGGTGTTCGTCTCCAGGCTGGCGGGGTCGTCGGGGTTGATCTGGAGCACGCTCTGCCAGCCGCGCCGCAGGCCGAGCACTTCGATGTCGTGGTTCTGCGCGCGGGTGACCACCGCTTTAATGGCCACGTTCAGGCCGGGCACGTCACCGCCGCCGGTGAGGATGCCGATACGACGTTTGGGCATGGGGGTGAGAACTCCTTTAGATCTAGTGTGTGGGTATGTGGGTATGTGAGTGTGTGGGTGTCACGACACCCACACACTCACATACCCACATACGGTTTAACCAAGGCTTTGCCGCGCCAGCACGGCCGCGCCGACAACGCCGGAAGCGTCTTTGAGCGCGGCGGGGACGATGCGGATGAGGCGGGCGTTTTGTTTGTTAAGCAGGTTGGCGTAGGCCACGCGGCGGATGGGCGCGACAAACTTGCTGCCCAGGCGCTCGGTGACGCCGCCCCCGAATATTACCATTTGTGGGTCGAGAATGTTAATGAGGTTCCCGGCCAGCAGCCCCAGGGCGCGCTGGCTGACGGCCAGCACCTCGCGCATGACGGCGTCATTGCGCTTGAGGGCCTCGTAGATGACGCGGCTGGTCAGGCGGCCGTGGCCGACGCTGAGCATAAGTTCGGGGACGACGCTGACCTGGCCCTGCGCCACGCGCGCGGCGATCTGCTGTTCCATGCCGGTGCGGCTGGCCAGGGGCTCGACCGTGCCAGGCTGGCCGGTTTTGCCCAGCAGGCCGTTCTCGCCGGCGACGACGGTGTGGCCCACCTCGCCGGCGCTGGCGCGCCAGCCGGTGCGCAGCTTGCCGTCCAGGATCAGGCCGCCGCCCACGCCGGTGCCGACGAAGATGGCCACCACGTCGGCCAAGCCGCGGCCGGCCCCGTGGGTATGCTCGCCCAGGGCGCCCACCCGCACGTCATTGTCCAGCACGGCCGGGACGCCCAGGGCGGCTTCGAGCTGCTCGGCCAGGTGCAGGTTGGTCCAGTCGCGCCCCAGGTTGACGGCCAGCCGCACGACCCGGTGCTCGCTGTCCACGGGGCCGGGCACGCCCACGCCCACGCCGCCCACGTCCTTGTGGGTGAGGCCGGCGGTTTTGAGGGACCGGTCAATGGTCTCGACCAGGCGCGCCACCACCGCCTCCGCGCCCAGCTCGGGCTTGGTCTTGCGCTTCTCCATGGCGAGCAGCGTGCCGTCATCCGCCACCACGCCCGCGCGCAGGCTGGTGCCGCCGAGGTCGACGCCGAGGAAGGGTTTTTTGGGCATAGGGGCTACAGCTCCGTGTGTGAGTATGTGGGTATGTGAGTGTGCGAGTGGAAAAGACCCACACACCCGCACACCCACATACTCACATACTTATTCAAGACTCTCTTCTACCAAGAGACGGCGTAAGACCTTCCCCACAAAGTTCTTCGGCAGCTCTTTGCGGAACTCGATCTGCCAGGGCACCGCGTATTCTTCGAGGCGGCGCTGGCAGTAGGCTTTGAGCTCTTCTTCGCTGGCCTGGGCGCCGTCGCGCAGGACGACGTAGGCCTTGACGCGCTGGAAGGGCCACTTGGGCGGCTGCACGCCGACCACGGCCACTTCCTTGATTTTGGGGTTCTCGTAAAGCACTTCTTCCACGTCGCGCGGGAACACCTGGTTGTCGCCCGCCAGGATCATCTCGCGCTTGCGGGCCACGATCTCGAAGTAGCCGTCTTCGTCCACGCGGGCCACGTCGCCGGTGAGCAGCCAGCCGTCCTTGGTGATGGTCTGGCGGGTGGCCTCGGGGTCGTTCCAGTAGCCAAGCATCACCTGCGGGCCGCGCACGGCCAGCTCGCCAATCTGTCCGGGGGCGACGGTCTGCTTGGGATTGGCCAGGTCCAAGATGCAGGCCTCGGTGCCGGGCAGGGGCAGGCCGATGGAGCCGACCTTGCGCAGGCCCTGCAGCGGGTTGGCGTGGGTGACGGTAGTGGCCTCGGTGAGGCCGTAGCCCTCCACCAGGCGGCCGCGGGTGAGCTTCTCAAAAGCCTCCTGCACTTCAATAGGCAGGGGCGCGGCGCCCGAGAGGCAGGCGCGGATGGAGTCGATGCCGTAGCGGCGCACGCCGGGGAAGCTGTTGAGGGCCATGTACATGGTGGGCACGCCGGGGAAGAGCGTGGGGCGGTAGCGGCGGATGGCCTTGAGGACATCCAGGGTGACGAAGGACGGCAGCACCACCATGGTGGCGGCCAGGACAATGGGCACGTTCATGGCGACGGTCATGCCGTAGGCGTGCGAGAAGGGCAGCACCGACAGGAAAATCTCGCGGCCCTCCTTGAGGTGGGGCAGCCAGTGGCGGGTCTGGAAGGCATTCGCCACCAGGTTGCGGTGCGAGAGCATGACGCCCTTGGGGGTGCTGGTGGTGCCGGAGGTGTACTGGATCAGCGCCAGGTCATCGGGCTGAACTTCGACCTCGGGCGCGTGCGGGCCGTATTTATGCAGCTCGGCTGAGAGCAAGTGCAGGCGCGGCTCCAGGCGGGCGGGGGGGCGGTCGCCCTGGCGCGTCTCGCGCGTGAGGGTGAACAGCAGCCGCTGGGGCAGGGGCAGATAGTCCTTGACGTTGGTGAGGATGACGTGCTCGAGCTGGGTCTCACGCAGCACGGCGCGGGCGGTCTCCAGGCGGCGCGTGAGCGTGACGAGCACGCGGGCGCCGGAGTCGCGCACCTGGCGCACGAGCTCGTCGGGCTGGGAGAGGGGGGTGGTGAAGACGACGGTGGCCCCGGCCTTGAGGGTGCCGTAATAGGCGATGATGGTCTGCGGCAGGTTGGGGAGCAGCAGCAGCACCTTGTCGCCGCGCTGGACGCCCAGGGCGCGCAGCATGTTGGCGAAACGAGAGGAGTCGCGGTTGAGGCGGCGATAGGTGAGGGTGTTGCCCTGGTAGCGGACGGCGGCGTGCAGCGGGAAGCGGCGCGCGGCCGAGCGCAGCAGGCGGTGCATGGGCACGGGCGGCAGGCCGAGGGTGTGGGGCACGCCGGCATCGTAATGGTCGAGCCAGGCGCGCTCGGTGCGCAGGCTGGGGCGGTTGGGCTTGTCGGGGGCGCGGCGGGTGGGCGCGCCGCCCACGAAGCGCTCGATGGCGCGGTTGACCGCCTCGCGCCGCTCGAGCATGACCATATGAGCGCTGGCGCCCATATCCACCTCTTCGGCGTTGGGGATGGTCTTGGCCACCGCTTCGAAGGCGCGCGCGGACAGCACGCGGTCGCGGTTGCCGCGGATGATCAGGGTGGGCAAGGTCAGGCCGCGGAACAGGTCCCAGCCCTTCCAGCGCCGGACGGTGTTGCGGTGCATGGTCTGGAGCACGTAGGGCGAGGCGGCAATGACCCGCTTGAAGTAGACGGCGTGGAAGAGATTGAGCAGGATGGCGGGCAGGCGCAGGGCCAGGCTGATGGACGACGGGAGGCGGTATTCGCCGGCGGCGGCCACGAGCACGAGGCGCTCGACCTGCTCGGGATAGGCGGCGGCATATTCGCTCACGATGGCGCCGCCAAAGGAGTGGCCGAGCAGGGTGATCTTGCCGGTCACGCCCAGCACGCCGAGGGCCGCGTGAAGGTCAGCCACGAGGCTGGGCATGGTGTAGTCGGTGTGGGGCATGTCGGACAGGCCGTGGCCGCGCAGGTCGGGCGCGATGACGCGGCTGGCGCCGCAGAAGTGCTGGAGCTGGTAGCGCCACTGGCCGCTGTTGCCGCCGAAGCCATGGACGAAGACCATGGTGCGCCGCGGCTGCTCGGGGGCGATGTCAATGACGCTCAGCCGGACGAGCGGCTGGGTGGAGAGGCGGACCTCGCGGCGGTAGAGCTCGATGTCGACTTGCATAGGGAGATTAACCGCAAAGGACGCAAAGAGCGCAAAGAAAAGGCAAGAAGAACTGAGACAGAGGACTACAGGCCTAAAACGACTCGCTGAATACCGTCGCGCATGAGACGCTCGTTGAAGTTGAGCAGCAGCCCCAGCTTGCAGCGGGTGAGCTTCAGATAGGTCAGGACTTGGGCCTCATGGATGGGCGCCAGGTGCTCAACGGCTTTAATCTCGATGATGACCAACTGGCCAGCCAGCAAATCAACCCGAAACCCGCAGTCGACCGAAACACCCTTGTAGATAACGCCGACTATCTTCTGGCGTTCGATGGGTATCGCTCGCTGCGTAAGCTCGTAGGCCAGGCACGCCTCGTAGGCCGATTCTAGCAAACCGGGGCCCAGGTGCCGGTGCACCTCAATGGCGGCGCCAATAATGGCCTGCGAGAGCTGGTTTTCGTCCAATCTTGCTTGCTTTTCTCTGCGCTCTTGGCGCCCTTTGCGGTTAAGAATTCGGTGAGACTCTTCTTCGCCTGGATTATAGCCCGCCCAGGCTGAAAAGCACACTCAGCCGGGCCCACAGCGGTGGGCCGAGGATGAGCAGGCCGACGAGGACGGCGGTGCCGGCGCCCACCAGGACGGCCGCGGCGGCGACGTCTTTGCCGACCTTGGCGAGAGGGTGGAGGTCGGCTGAGGCCAGGTCGACGACCGCTTCGAGGGCGGTGTTGACGAACTCGGCCATCCAGACGAGGCCGACGGTGAGCACGAGAATAGCCCACTCCAGGCGGCCGAGGCCGAGCCAGAGCCCAAGGGCAAAGACGGCGGTGGAGATGACGGCGTGGATCCAGGCGTTCCGCTGGGTGCGGAGCATGTACCACCAGCCGGCGAAGGCGTGGCGGAAGGAGGCGAGGCGGGAAGACATGTGTGGGAGTGTGGGAGTATGGGAGTATGGGCGAGCGTGTATGTGAGTGTGTGGGTGTGTGAGTGTCACTCACACACCCACACACTCACATACTTCTTAGCCGCAGTGTAGCCGCTCGCGCCGCATCCGGCAAGGCGGCACTTGCTCAAACTGAATCCCGCGTGTAGACTGGCTGGGTGACTCGAAACGAGCGTGCGCGTCAGCCGTCCGTTGGGGCCGGTTCGCTGTTTGCGGCGCTGGGCGACGCCCTGCGCCACATCGGGATTGTGTTGGCGGTGGGCATCGCGCTGGCGACGGTGTTCACGGCCTGGAGCCCGCCGACCCTGCTGCCCAACAATGTGGCCGAGCAGATTGCGGGGGCGCTGGCAACCAGCCAGGCGGGGGGCAATGGGGTGGCGACCCCCCTGCCCACGCTGCCGACGGCCGCGCCGCCGCGGCCGCACATCGGCCTTGTGGCGGGCCACAGCGGCCCGCAGAACGACCCCGGGGCCGTGTGCCCCGATGGCCTGACCGAGGCGGCGGTGAACAAGGACGTGGCCACCCGGGTGATGGCCGGGCTGGAGGCCAACGGGTTCTCGGTGGACCTGCTGGAAGAGTTTGACCCACGGCTGGAGGGCTACCAGGCCCTGGCGGTGGTGTCCATTCACAATGACTCGTGCGCCTTCATTAATGAGCTGGCCACGGGCTACAAGGTGGCCGGCGCGCTGGACACGGGCGCGCCCGACAAGGCCACGCGGCTGGTGGCCTGCCTGACCGAACGCTACGCCGCGGAAACGGGCCTGTCGTTCCATGCCAACACGATCACGCCGGACATGACCTCGTACCACACGTTCTACGAAGTCAACGCTTTGACCCCGATTGCCATCATCGAGACTGGGTTCCTGAACCTGGATCGCAAGATCCTGACCGAGGAGCCGCAGCGCGTGGCGCAGGGCGTCATCAACGGCCTCCTGTGCTATGTGATGAACGAGCCGGTAGGCGCCGCCGCAAGCACGCCCGCGCCCTAAGCCGCGCCGCTGATGTCCCTCTAGCACAACCTCTGCTACAATAAATCTACGTGGCCCATGCGGCTACTCACCCGAGTGTCATACAACGCTATATGCGAAAGGTAGAGCATGTCGGATAAAGCCCTGATCATGTATTCACGCACGATTCCGTGCCCGGATTGCGAGCGCGCACGGACACTGCTGACCGAAAACGCCGTGCCGTTTCGCGAGGTGATGATTGACCTGGACCCGGCCGCGCGCAGCTATGTGGAAAAGCTGACCGGCTTTCACGCGGTGCCCACGCTGGTGGTGACGCCGCCCGGCGTTGGCGAGCCGCTCGATGCGCCGCGCCCGCTGGAGCAGGGGCGGTCGCCGCGCGGGGTGGACCGCGGCCCGGTGATTACCGAGCCGGATATGGTGAGCCTGCGGCGCTGGCTGGAGAAGCACGGGTTTTTGGGGAAGTAAGCGTCGTCTTTTACGAAAGGGATGCGGGTTGGCAGGGAACGGACATAGTCCATTCCCTGCCAACCCGTTTTTTCGTTTGGCCAAGACCGCCAACCAGATAACGGCCTCCGTGGTATTGTTTAAGTTATGAGCCTCTATTTGGGTGCGCCGGGTTGGGCGCTGAAGTCCTGGGTGGGCACGTTCTTTCCGGCGGGCGCGAAGCAGCGTGACTTCTTGGGGCTGTATAGCCGGAGGCTGAACGCGGTGGAGGGCAATACCACCTTCTACGCCACGCCCAGCGCCGACACGGTGGCGCGCTGGATCGCGGAGACCCCGCCGGGGTTCAAGTTCTGCCTGAAGTTTCCGAAGCTCATCAGCCACGAAAAGCGCCTGCGCGATGCCGGAGCCGAGACGGCTGAGTTTGTGGCGCGGCTGGAGCAGTTGGGCGACCGCCGCGGGCCGGCGTTTTTGCAGTTGCCGCCGACGTTTGGGGCGCGGGGATTGCCGGCGTTGACAGCGTACCTGGACCAACTGCCGGGACCCGCTTCGGGACTGCGCTGGGCGGTGGAGGTGCGGCACCCGGATTATTTCAGCGGGCCGGCCGAGGCAGCGTTGGATGAAGCGCTGGCCGAGCGCGGGGTGGCGCGCGTGCTGTATGACGTGCGCGGTCTGCGCGCCGCCGAGCCGGACGATGAGGCGACGCGCATCGCGCAGGAGCGCAAACCCGACGTGCCGGTGCGGTTTACGCGCACCGCGGATTTTGCGTTCGTGCGGTACATCTCATATCCCGCGGTGGAGGCGAATGGGCTGTGGCTCGAAGAGTGGGCGGACCGCATAAGTGAGTGGCTGAAGGCGGAAGAGGACGTGTTTTATTTCCTGCATAACAAGAACGACTTTTTCTCGCCATACCTGGCGCGGGACTTTCACGCGCGCGTGGGGCGGCGGGTGGCTTTGGCGGCGCTGCCGGGGTGGAAGGATGAGTTGCAGGAGCCGAAACAGGGGAGTTTGTTTTAGAGGGGAAACGTGCGCCACCTTCGCTTGGATGAGGAAGTCCAATGGAAACCTGCCAGGTCTTTAAGACCTGGCAGGTTTTTTATGTGTCAAGACGGTGTTCGTGGTCCGTACTCGCGTCAGGCGGCGACGCCGAGCGCGTAAGCCACGGCCTCATCGGCGGTCATGGCCTGGCCGGCTTCAATAGCTTTCGAGATCACGGCGCAATCTGGCTCATCGCGCCAGCCAGGCAGGAGGGCGTCGAGAGAGGCCTCTTCCCAGGGCTTGCGCGCCTGCCGAGCATATATGGCTTGCGAGGCGCCGGATAGAGTGGCGGCCTCAGAAGCCCGGCCTTGCTGCGCCAAGACGGCGGCGGTGTGGCCCAGGGCGCTCGCAACGATATTGTAGTCAGGCAGCTTACTGGCCTGACTGATGCTTGCTTGAAAATAGGCGCGAGCCTGGTCGAGGTTGCCCTGCTTGAAGTCGACCATGCCCAGGTTAAGCAGCAAATGCGACTCGAAACGGCGCCCGCTTTCATCATTCAGCCGCAGCGCTTCCAAAAAATGCGCACGGGCATGGTCAAACTCTCCCAGGCTTAAACAAGCGGTTCCTTGGAGTGTGTGCGGCTCAATACTCGACCAGCGATCACCGGTCGCTTCGAAAAGCCGCAGGCTTTCGTCGGCATGTAACTTGGCGGCCTGGTACTGGCCCTGCTTTTCGGCCAGCTTGGCCTTGATGTAGGCATTCCACGCCTGTACACCTCGATATTGGTCGGGAGAAAATCTGTCTGGCCCAATCTCGTTGAAGATGGCTTCCATTTCAGCGTAGGGTGCCAAGGCACTTGCGACATCGCTAAGGTCCTCCATGTATCTCCAGCCGAGACCACTTAAGCACCACATCAGCGTGTCTTTGCCTGCGGGACCTAAGCCGCGGCTGATTTCCACAGACTGTTTGGCCAAGATCAGCGCGCTTGAAGGGTCGTTGAGCGCAATCCAACCGGCAGCATTACTCAACAAGGCGGCGTGGAGCCGAGGTGAGATGTCCCCGCGGTTCTGGCACAGAGCAATGCCTTTTCGGTACCATTCCATGCCTTCTTGATGAGGCCACAGATCAGACATCATGTCTTCGAGATACATCAACAGGATCAGCCTCGGTCCTGCTTCGGGATCGCTAAGATCGCTGAAAGACCACTCCAGCGCGTGGCGCAAGTTCTCGCGATCAACCGCAATTCGCCTCGTCCAAATGAGCCGGTCTTTGGAACCAAGCTTGGGGATATTCGTTTTGGCAAACGTTAAGAAGTAATCGCGGTGGCGCGTACGCCGCAGGTCGCTTTCACCTGCTTTGTCCAGCCTTTCGCGAGCAAATTGGCGCACCATCTCCAGCAAGCGGTAGCGTGCCTCTTCGCCCGGCCGCCGGTCGGCCAGGATCAGCGACTTGGCGACCAGCGACGCCAGCAAGTCCAGCACCTGGCCGGCTTCCAGGCCCTCCCCGCTGCAAATGGCTTCCGCGGCTTCCAATGTGCAGCCGCCGGCAAAGACCGACAGGCGCTGCAAGAGCAGGCGCTCCCCTTCCTTCAACAGCTCAAAGCTCCAGTTGAGCATGCCGCGCAGGGTCTGCTGCCTGGGCAGCGCCGTGCGGCTGCCGCTGGTGAGCAAGCGAAAGGCATCGTCCAGGCGGCCAGCCAACTGCTCGGCGGAGAGCGTGTTGATCCGCGCCGCCGCCATCTCGATGGCCAGGGGGATGCCGTCCAGGCGCTCGCAGATGCGGGCCAGGGCGACGGCATTGTGAGCGGCCGCCTGGTAGCCGGGCACCAGGGCGCGGGCGCGGTCCACGAAAAGGTTGATGGTGTCGTAGTCGCTCAAGCTTTCGAGGGCGGGCAGGTGATCGGGATCGGGGAATGGTAGCGACGGGACCCGATAGACCGCCTCGCCGGCGATGGCGAGCGCTTCTCGGCTGGTCGCCAGAATTCTTACGTGTGGGCACAGGCGCAGCAGGGCCTCGGCCAGCCCGGCGCAGGCTACCAGCAAGTGCTCGCAGTTGTCCAGCACCAACAGGACCTGGCGCTCGCGCAGGAAGGCGGTCAGAGACTCCTGGACCGGGCGTCCGGCTTGGTCACGCACGCCCAGGGCGGCGGCCACTGTCGGGGCCACCAGGGCGGGGTCGGACAGCGGGGCCAGATCAGTGAACCAAACGCCTTCCGCGCAGGCGCCGAGGTGGTCTTCGGCGACGCGGAGCGCGAGGCGCGTCTTGCCCACGCCGCCCGAACCGGTCAGGGTGACCAGGCGCCACTCGGTCAGCCGTTCCCTGATTCGGGCCATATCGTTTTCGCGGCCAAAGAAGCGGGTGACCTGGACGGGCAGGTTGTGTTTGGTCGCGGGCGGCTGAGCCGGGGCGGTGCCGGCGCTGGCTGCGAGTAGGCCCAATGCCTGAGCGCGCGCGAGGGCCTGGCGCTTGCTGTTGGCGCCGAGCTTGCCGTAGACGTGCTCGAG
>CAYUYN010000112.1:0-6886 GCA_964449185.1 uncultured Anaerolineales bacterium
CACGATTCGAACGTACTCGAAGGAAAAGAAGCTCATCTATCTCGAGAAAGATAAGACCAAGTACGGCTATTCGTATCATGCCGGCGCTGAGAACAAGACAATCATCGAAGAGACCTTGATCGAAAGAAAGCTGTCGGATGGTTCCCGAGTTACTTATGAGAGCAGCGGCGAGGTGTCCAGGATCGATCTCGCCGGCCGCGGGCCAGCCGGCCGCCAATCCACCGGCCGCCGCCACGCCCGCAGCGACGGCCGCGCCCCGCCTCTCCAACGAGGAGCTGAGCAAGCTCAAGCAGTGGCTCATCTCCCGCGTTTCCACCACCTTTGATAACCCCTCGGCCATTCAAAACAACCCCGCCACCCGCCGCGAGGTGGAAAGCCGCCTGGGCGAGGCCCTGGCCAGCACGCGCATGGTGCTGCCCGAAACCCTCAAGGCCGAGCTGGTCCGCGACCTGCTCAACGAGTTTTTTGGCTTCGGGCCTATCCAGCCCCTGCTCGAAGACCCCACGGTCAACGAGGTCATGGTCAACGGTCCCCAGCACGTCTACATCGAGCGCAAGGGCAAGCTCCAGCTCACCCTGGTCAAATTCGATGATGACGCTCACGTCCGGCGCATCATCGACCGCATTATCTTGCCGCTGGGCCGCCGCGTCGACCCCGACTCGCCCCTGGTGGACGCCCGCCTGCCCGATGGCTCGCGCGTCAACGCCGTCATCCCACCGGTGGCCATCGACGGGCCGTCCATTACCATCCGCAAGTTTTCCACCAAGCGCCTCACCATCGAGGACCTGATCAACTTCGGCTCGATCACGCCGGAGATTGCGGAGTTCATCAAGGCCTGCGTCGTGTCGCGCATGAACGTGGTCGTCTCCGGCGGCACCGGCTCGGGCAAGACCACCCTGCTCAACGTGCTCTCGAGCTTTATCCCCGAAGACGAGCGCATCGTGACCATCGAAGACGCCGCCGAGCTGAACCTGAGCCAGGAGCACGTGGTGCGCCTGGAAGCCAAGAAGCCCAACCTCGACGGCAAGGGCGAGGTCACCATCCGCGACCTGGTCAGGAACTCGCTGCGTATGCGGCCCGAGCGCATCGTGGTCGGCGAGTGCCGCGGCGGCGAGGCCCTGGACATGCTCCAGGCCATGAACACCGGCCACGACGGCTCGCTCACCACCCTGCACGCCAACTCCCCGCGCGATGCCATCTCGCGCATGGAAACCATGAGCCTGATGGCCGGGCTGGACTTTCCGCTCAAGGTCATCCGCGAGCAGATTGCCTCGGCCGTGGAGCTCATCGTCCAGCAGACCCGCCTGCGCGACGGCTCGCGCAAGGTGACCCAGGTCACCGAGGTGGCCGGCATGGAAGGCGACACGGTCGTCCTCCAGGACATCTTCAAGTTCGTCGAAGAGGGCACCAACGCCTCCGGCCAGGTCATCGGCGGCATGCGGCCCACCGGCCTGCGCCCCATCTTCACCCCCAAGCTGGAGGCAGCGGGCTTCCATCTGCCCCCCGAAGTGTTCTCAACCGGCCTGCAGATCCGGGAGCCCCGGCGGCGATGACACCGCGCCCATCCAGGAGGTGCCTTTCTCATTTTCGGCCCCGCCTCGGCGATCAGGCCACCAAGGGCATACGCAATACGGAATACGCGCGCCTGGGCTGGCGCCAGCACCCAGCATGGGTCAATGCTATAATCGCCCGTCAGGAGATTGGACATGACCGAACACAATCCAAGCCTGCTCGTGCGAGGCAAAATCCTCGGCGTGCTGCTTAAAGACGCCCGGCAAGTAAAGGACCAAACCCCCGTGGCCTGCGCAGGCGCGGCCGGCACCGACACCGCTACCTACCAGGCCTACGAAACCGGCCAGGCCAGCCCGTCGCTGCCCGAGTTGGAGCTGCTGGCCTATTTTCTCGACGTGCCCCTGACCTACTTCTGGGGCGAGCGGGTGCTGTCCGAGATCAGCGCCAATGGCCACAAGCCGCCTCCGGCCGACGAGCTGGCCGGCCTGCGCCACCGCATCATCGGCGCGCAGGTGCGCCAGGCGCGCCACGCCATCCGCCTGCCCCTGCCCGACTTGGCCGCCCACCTGGGCATCAGCCCGGAGCAGTTGGCGGCCTACGAGCTGGGCCAGTGGCCCATCCCGCTGCCCGAGCTGGAAACCATCGCCGCTCGCCTGGGCCTGACCGTGGAGCACTTCTTTGAAGCCGAGGGGCCGGTCGGCGAATGGGACAGCGTGCAGCGCGCCACCGAGCGCCTGCGGCGCCTGGCGCCCGACCTGCGCGAGTTCATCAGCCAGCCCGCCAACGAAGACTACCTGCGCCTGGCCCAAAAACTCAGCCAGATGCCCGTAGGCCAACTGCGCGAGATTGCCGAGAGCCTGCTCGAGATAACCCTGTAGAGGTCGGAAATCAGAGGTCAGAAGTCAGACCTCTCCGACCTCTGACTTCTGACTTCCGGCGTCTGACCTCCGACCTCCACCCCATGACCACAGCCACCGAAATCAAAGAGCAAGGCCTGGACCTGTTCCGGCGCGACCAGTTACCGGCGGCGGCCGAGAAGTTCCAGGAAGCGGCCCGGCTGTTCGAGGCCGAGGGGCAGCCCCACAGCGCCGCCGAGATGTTGAACAATGTCGGCGTGGTGCGCCTGGCCGAGAAAGACTGGGACGCCGCCCTAAGGGCGGTATTGGGCACGCCCGAGCTCTTCCAGCAGAACGGCCAGCCCCTGCGCCAGGCCCAGGCCCTCGGCAACCTGGCCGCCGCCCACGACGGCGCCGGCCGCCTGGACGAGGCCGCCGCGCTCTACGAGCAGGCCATCGACCTGTATAAAGAGCTGGGCGACACCGAGAACCGCGCGGCCTGTTGGAAGGCGCTCAGCGCCCTGCAAATTAAGCAGGACAACAAGCTGCAGGCGCTGGCCTCCATGCAGGCCGGGCTGAACCTGTCGACCGATCTGTCCCCAAAAGAGAAGACCCTCAAGGGCCTGCTCGATCAGGCGTTCAAGCTGATGAACGGGCGCGGCTGACCCTGACGCCAGAGCGCTTGAGGCGGCCGGTTGCCGCCCGGCCACGAAGCCTTTGCCCATGCCGTTCTTAAGCAAGCTGATCGCCGCGTCCCGGCGCCTGCTGCTGGGCGCCTGCCTGTTGTCGTTGGCCGCCTGCGGCTCGGGCGTCGCCATCGCCGAACCCCAGCCGCCCACCAGCAGCGCCGCCAGCCTGGCGCCCACGCGGCCGCCCGCGTCTCCCACGGCCTTGCCCTCCACCACCCCGGCGCCGGCGGTCACGACCACGCTCCCGCCGACACTTCCGCCGGCCACCGCCACCGGTGTCCCCAGCGCCACGCCACCGCCCGAGATCGAGCTGCTCTTCACGGGCGACATTAACCCCGGCCGCTGCGTCTATACCAAGGCCAAGGCCGCCGACGACATGGCCCTGCCCTACCGCCCCCTGGCCGAAATCCTCCAAGGCGCCGACATCACCATCGGCAGCCTCGACGGCACCATCTCCGACTATAACCCGCCCAACCCGTGTGTGGAAACCCACCGCAACCTCATAGGCCCGTCCGAGGTCGCGGCGGGCATGGGCTTCGCCGGCTACGATGTCATGGCCGTGGCCACCAACCATGCCAAGGACTGCGGCTTGATCCGCGGCTGCATCAACAATTCGCTGTTCGACACCCGGCTCAACCTGCTAGCGGCCGGCGTCCAGCCGGTGGGCAGCGGCGCCAACCTGGACGAGGCCATTGCGCCGGTGATCATTACCGTGGACGGCGTGCGCTTTGGCTTTGTGGCCATGACGGCCATCAACTACGCCATCTGGGCCACCGACACCGAGCCAGGCGTCGCGCCGTTCAAGACCGAGGTCTACCTTGAGTCCATCCGGCGGGCGGCGGCCCAGGCCGATGTGGTGATCGTCCTGCCGCACTGGGGCCGGGAGTTCTCCTCCGAGCTGACTTTTGAGCAGACCGGCGCGGCGGCCAAGATGGTGGAGGCGGGGGCCACCCTGGTAGTGGGCAATCACCCGCATCGGGTGCAGGGGGTCGAAACATTTCCCAACGGCGCGGTGGCGGCGTATGCGCTGGGCAACTTTGTGTTTGACATGACCTGGTCGGATGGAACCCTGTTCACGATCCAGGGGATCATGCTCCGCGCCCGCTTCCGCGGCCCGGAGCTGGTGGGCGTCGAACTGCTGCCGATCCACATTTATGACGACTTCCAGCCCCGTTTGGCGCAGCCCGACGAAGCCGCCATGATTTTTCAGGACGTGGCGGACTCGCTGGCCTCGGCGCCAGCGAGGTAAGCGGCGCTGCGCTCTAAGATACAAAAAGAGCGACTTTCGTCGCTCTATTTTACAGCCTCCCTACGTCGTGGCGGTCAGTTCAGCTTCGCCAGCTCATCCAATAACCGATCGCGCCCCTCCCGCACCACCGCCACATCCGGCGCGTTGGGTTCCCGCGTCAGATATTCATTGAGCAACGCAGCCCCCTTGCGATAAGCCCCGCCGCGGTAGTGCAGGATGCCCAGGTCGCGCAGGTGGGCGGACACCGTGGGCTGCAGCAGGCACAGGCGCTCGACCACCTTGATGGACAGCGGCCAATCCTCCACCGACACGTAAAAGCCGCGCAAGTTGTTGAGCATGCGGGCCACGATAGCGCGCGGCGGGGTGGGCGCCAGCCACTCCGGGTCAAAGGGGCCGTCGAGGCCGGCGGCGTTGTGCACGAGCTCGGCGCAGTCGTCCACGCTCAGCCGGCGGCCGCCGTGGAAGGGGTCGAGCAGAACCGGCTCGTCTTCACCCGTGATGGCAACGATAAAGTGCCCCGGCAGGCCCACGCCGTGGGCCGGCACACCCAGGCGCTGCGCCAGTTCAACAAAAATTACCGAGAGGCTGATGGGGATGCCCAGGCGCCGCTCGAGCACCTGGTTGAGGTAGGAATTGCGTGGGTCGGCATAGTCCGCCTCGTTGCCGCGGAACTCGAGCTTCTGGAACAGCCACTCGGCCAGCGCCAGGCCCTGGCCCAGGGCGTCGGCCTGAGCCTGCACGCGGCCCCGCGCCCTGGCGGCCAAGTCGTCGATCTGCGCCAGGTAATCGGACGGCCGCAGGTCGGGGTAAACGCACTCCCGCGCCAGGAGCAGCCCAGCCCGCACCGGCGAGAGCGCCTCGCCCGCCGCGCGCACCTCGGCCTCAAAACTGGCGCGGTCGATCTCAATCATGGCGTGGGCTGCGGGGTCGGACTCTCCGTGGCGGCCGGCGCGACCGAGGTGTTCGTCGCCGTGCCGGTGGGCGTGGGGGTGGCGATGTTGGCCCGCACGATGAGCACGTCCCCGATCTGGATGCTCAGGGGGTCATCAATCTCGTTTTCGGTGGCGATGTCATCGCCCGTGCTGTTGAACTGGGCCGCGATCGAATCCAGGGTATCGCCGCACTGGACGATGTACTCCAGGCGCGCGCCGCGCGGCAGCCCGGTGGGCAGCGGCGTGGCGGTGGGCAGCTCTTCGTCGCCGATGGGGATAATCAGCGTCTGTCCCACCGAAAGCGTTGAGGCGTTCGCGAGATTGTTGAGCGCCATCATCAAACATACGTTGGACCCGAACTGCTCCGCGATCGTAAACAGCGAGTCGCCCTCGGCCACGGTGTAGATGTGCTGGGTGGGCGTGGGGCTGGGGCCGGGGGTATCCGTGGTCGTGGAGGTGGCCTCGGGCGTGGCCGTGTCGGGCGGCCTGGTGGCGGTCGGCTGAGTGGTAGCGGTCAGCGTGACCGTGGGGGTGTCGGTCACGCCGATGCCCAGGCTCCGGGCTCCCGGCAGGATCGCGAACACCAGGACGACGAAGCCCAAGATGATCAGCAGGGCGATGCCCGCCAGGATCGCGGGGAACATGCGGGCACGGCGGCGTTTGATGAGCGCCTGGACTTCTTTCTTCATGGTTGTCTATGCCTCAACACTGCCGCAGACCAGCCACTCCTGCCGCTTACACCGCGCCTGGGCTGCTGCCTGAAGGATGCTTGCCCAGCCCTCTGGGGACTGCTGGCTCGCCCGGCTAATACAGCGCCTGCGCCTCGGTGGACCCGGGGGCGCAGGCAGCCCGGCACGCGAAGCGAGCAGTCGCTGGTCGAAACCAGTGCTCCCTTCCCTTGAACCATGGCCGGCTCGTCCCCCTCGGCTGTTAGCCGTAGAGACGCCCCGCTGGGGGTCTCCGGGACCGGTCGCCCGTGTATTGCAGCGCCTGGAACCAACTGATAGGTTGGCATTCTACCACAGCTAAGGGGGCGTCGGCGGGCAGGCCGGCGCAGTCCAAGGGCCTTTTCATTCTCGTCCTGCCCAAACCCCTTCACCGAGTCGCCGCTCGTCCCTGAAGGCGCCCTGGCCGCTTACAACGGCCTGAACCCGAACGGCGCCTGGAAGCTCATCGTCCGCGACGATTTGCCGACCAACGTGGGCAAGCTCGACAGTTGGGACCTCGAGGTCAAGACCTTCGACGCCTGGCCGACCTGACGGTCAACCAGACGCACGTCGCACAATACGCGCCACTCGCCAGCACACTGGTGTACGGCGTCCACGTCACCAACGAAGGGCCCGTGCCGGCGGCCAACGTCGTGTTGACGTTCGAGCTGGCGTCGGGCGCTTCCCTGGGTCTCACCCCGTCCCTGGATGGTTGGCAGTGCGGGGCGATCGGGGTTGGCCGAGGGGGTGCCCGGCCCCGAGGGCTGCCTTGCCAACTGCGTCACCCCAGGCGCCGGGTCGCAGGTGGCACTGGTCACCGGCGCCATGAGCGCCATGGCCGCCAACCCCCCGCTGTGCGACCTGCCCGCCAGCCTGCGCGTCGTCATCATCAATTGGCCGCAGGCCGCCACCACGTGCTCGCAAGTATTTGTGCCCATAACCCGGCGGTAGACCGGCTTGG
>CAYUYN010000112.1:6986-10678 GCA_964449185.1 uncultured Anaerolineales bacterium
GGAAGAAGGAAGAAGGATAAACCCGATCAGAGAGATGTAGGAGCGGGCTCCGCCCGCGATAACCCTCTTGTGTTACCTACAAACCCCGACTGAAAAGTAAGCGGGTGAGTGAAGCGTAGTGCCGACTGCCGACTGCTTACTGCCTACTCTTTTCTGCCGACCACAAACACCTCCGTCAAATACAACCGCACCTTCCCTCCCGCCGCCTCCGGCGCCAACGCCGCCAGCGCGGGGGCTGGCGCCTGGAGGATGAGCACCCGCAGCCGATCCTTGGTTTTCTCATCCACGCTCATCATGCCTGTCCAGAAATCAAAGTCCCGCGCTTTGCGGAAAACCTCGTTGTGCGTCACCGCCAGGCCCGCCGCCGCAAAAAAGCCCAGCCAATCGGCCTGCGTGTAGGCCCAATGGTGGCTCGGGTCGCGCAGCTGCTCGATGGCATTGATGTGCCGCGCGGCCGCTAGGTCGACCGGCACGATGTTGTCGATGACGGCCGCCACCCCGCCGGAGCGCAGCACCCGCGCCGTCTCGCGCACAAACCGGGCGCAGTCGGGAAAGTGATGCGGCGCGATCCGGCAGGTGACCAGGTCAAACTCCCCCTCGGCGAAGGGCAGCGCCATGGCATCGGCCTCGCGGAACGTCACGTTCTCCACGCCCTTGCCGCGGATAAAGCGTTCGGCGGCCACCAGCATTTCGCCGGTGATGTCCGTGGCCACCACCTCGCGCACGTGGGGCGCCAGGGCCAGCGCCGTATGCCCGCCGCCGGTCGCCACATCCAGTATGCGCCAGTTGGGCTGGGGCTGCACCACGCTGACCAGCCGGTCCAGGCTATCGCCCTGGGAGTGATCGGGGCTGCTGACATAGTTCTGCGCGTGCGCGCCGAACTGGCGGCGAACAAGCTCGCGGGAATCGGGGGAGGGATCAGGCATGAGCGGGCTCCTGGGAAATGACGACAGACGATGGACAGCCGGGTCGGTGAATGACTGTGACGTAGTGTAGTCGAGCGGGACGGGTCGTTCAAGCGGGAAAGGGCGGTGGGTAGTATCGCGGGCAAAGCCCGCTCCCACATCAGCGACGAGCGTTTTTCCTTTCCAATCGTCCCGCCCTTAAGGTCCGTCGCGCGCAGCGGATCGTCTGTCCTCTCTTCAATGTGGTAGAATCCGCCGAATGAAGTACCACATCTGGACCGAAGGCTGTCAAATGAACGTGGCCGACTCGCAGCGGGTGGCCAGCGCCTTGGAGCAGTTGGGCTACCGCGCTGAAGCCGACATCGAGCAGGCCGACGTCGTCGTGCTGAACACGTGCGTCGTACGCCAAAGCGCCGAAGACAAGGCCTATGGCCGCCTGACCAGCCTGCTGCCGGTCAAAAAGCGCCGCCCGGGCATGGTCATCAACCTCATGGGCTGCCTGGTGGGCGTGCGCGGCGCCGAGAAGCTGCGCGAAAAGATGCCCCTGGTGGACGTCTTCTCGCCGCCGTCCGAGCCCGGCCCGCTGGTGCGGTTCCTGGCCGAGCGCGATGGCCGCGACCTCCAGGCCGCCGAAACGGCCCGCCGCTTTGCCTACCAGGACGAGGTCACCAGCGTCCTCAACCCCGTGGACGGTCAACTGATGCTGCCCGCCGCCGAGCGCGGCCAGCTCGTCGCCGCCCATGTGCCCATCGTCTACGGCTGCTCGCACGCCTGCACCTTCTGCATTATCCCCTTCCGGCGCGGCATCGAGCGCTCGCGGCCGGTCGGCGAGATCGCGGCCGAGGTACGCGCGCTCGTGGCGCAGGGCGTCAAGGAAATCACCCTGCTCGGCCAGATCGTGGACCGCTACGGCGTGGATGTTCCGGACGGCCCCACCCTGGCCCAGCTCCTGCGCGTCATCCACGCGGTAAAAGGGTTGGAGCGCCTTCGCTTCCTCACCTCGCACCCCAATTACATGACCGACGAGCTGCTGGACACGGTGGCCGAGCTGCCCAAGGTCTGCGAGCACATCGAGGTGCCCGTGCAGGCCGGCGATGACGAGGTGCTGCGCAACATGAAGCGCGGCTACACCGCCGCTGACTACCGCGCCCTGGTCGACCGCATCCGTCGGCGCGTGCCCGGCGCCTCCATCGCCACCGACATCATCGTGGGCTTCCCCGGCGAGACCGACGAGCAGTTCCAGGCCACCTACGCTCTGTTGGCCGAGCTCAAGCTCGACGTGGCTCACCTGGCGCGCTACTCCACCCGCCCTGGCACCGTGGCCGAACGCCGCCTGACCGACGATGTGCCCGAGGCCGAGAAGATGCGGCGCTTCCGCGCGCTCGAAGACCTGCAGGCCGAGGTCCTGACGACCATCAATGCCCGCTGCCTGGGCCAGGTCGTCGAAGTGCTGGTGGAAGGCAGCCACAAGGGCAAATGGAAGGGCCGCACCCGCACCAATAAGCTGGTGTTTTTCGCCGACGATACCACCCAGTGGCAGGGCCGCCTGGCGCGGGTGACCATCACCCAGACCAGCCCCTGGAGCCTGCAGGGCGAACTCCAGCCCCAGGCCATCCCCCTGCCCGTGCCGGCCTAACGGCCACTACTCACAGCGCCGTGCGCCCGGTGAACCCCAGGCGTACGGCGCTTTTCATTTGCGCATGCCGCCTCTGACCCTACCCTTTGCCCTCTTTCTCGCCGCCGGCCTCCTCTTCGCCTATCTCGATGGCGTCACCGACAGCGCCAATATCGTGGCGCCGGTGGTGGCCGCCCGCGCCATCTCGCGCCGCCGCGCCCTGATCATGACGGCCCTGGCGCCCGTCGTGGCGCCGCTGCTGTTCGGCGTCGCCATCGCCCACACGTTTGGGACGGGGCTGCTGGCGCCAGCCGGGGTGAGCCTGCCCATTGTCACCGCCGGCACCCTCAGTGCCGTCATCTGGCGCTGCCTGACCCTGTGGTGGGGCTTGCCCGCCAGCAACTCGCATTGCCTCATTGGCGGGCTGGTGGGCGCGGGGCTGGCCGGCGCGGGGCTGGGTGCCCTCAACACCACCGGGCTCACCAAGGTCATCCTCGCCCTGCTCATCTCGCCCGTCATCGGCCTGGTGATGGGCTTTGTCATCACCCGCCTGGTGTACTTCGCGGCCCAATGGGCGTCGCCGCGCATCAACAATACGTTCCGGCAGGGCCAGGTGCTCACCGCCTTTGCGCTGGCACTCAGCTGGGGCGCCAACGACGCTCAGAAGACCATCGGTCTGCTGGCCCTGGGCGCCGCCGCCGCCACGGGCCAACCCTTCAGCATCCCCGCCTGGGTCATCGCCGCCGCCGTCGCCGCCGTCGCGCTGGGCACCCTCACCAGCGGCCGCCGCCTGATCCGCACCTTGGGCGGCCGGTTCTATCGCATCCGCCCCATCAATGGCCTGGCCGCGCAGCTCGCCTCGGCTGTCGTGATCTTTGGCGCGGCCAGCCTGGGCGGCCCGGTGAGCACCACCCAGGTGGTCAGCACCGCTATCATGGGCGCCGGCGCGGCAGAACGCGTCAACAAAGTACGCTGGGGCGTGGCCACCAACATCCTCATCGCCTGGGTGCTGACCATCCCGGCCACCGCGCTCATTGGCGCGGGGCTGCTCATCGTGCTGCGCGCGCTGCTGCCGTAAGACATATTGCGTATTCCGTATTGTCCACTGTCCACTGCCCACTGTCCACTGCCTACCGTCCGTCGTCGCCCTCTTTGCGGTACAATAGTTCTAC
>CAYUYN010000113.1:0-4252 GCA_964449185.1 uncultured Anaerolineales bacterium
GGTGGTGGACAGCGCCCTGCGGCAGGGTGGGCTGACCGCCAGCGACCTGGCGGCCGTGGGCATTACCAACCAGCGTGAGACCACCGTGGTGTGGGACCGCGCCACGGGCGAGCCAATCCACAATGCCCTGGTCTGGCAGGACACGCGCACCGCCCCAATCTGCGCCGCGCTGGCGGCCGAGGGCGGGCAGGACCGCTTTCGCGCTAAGGTGGGTCTACCCCTGGCCCCGTACTTTTCCGGACCCAAGCTCAAGTGGCTGCTGGACAACGTGCCCGGCGCGCGCGTCCGCGCCGAGGCCGGCGACCTGCTCTTTGGCACCCTCGACACCTGGCTCATCTGGAACCTCACCGGCGGCCCGCGCGGGGGCGTGCACGTCACCGATGTCACCAATGCCAGCCGCACGATGCTGATGAACCTGGCCACGCTCGATTGGGACGACGACTGCCTGCACGCCATGGACGTGCCGCGCGCCGTGCTGCCCACCATCCGCCCTTCCAGCCAGGTCTATGGCACGGCCAGCGGTCCCCTGGCGGGCGTGCCGGTGGCCGGCGACTTGGGCGACCAGCAAGCGGCGCTCTTTGGGCAGACGTGCTTCACCGCCGGCGAGGCCAAGAACACCTACGGCACCGGCTGCTTCATGCTGCTCAATACCGGCGCCCAGCCGGTGGCCTCGGCCAATGGGCTGCTGACCACCCTGGCCTACCAGTTGGGCGACGCGCCGGCGCGCTATGCGCTGGAAGGCTCCATCGCCATTGCCGGCGCGCTGGTGCAGTGGCTGCGCGACAACCTGGGCCTCATCGAGCAGGCCGCCGACGTCGAAGCCCTGGCGCTGACCGTGGCCGATAACGGTGGTATCTATTTCGTGCCGGCCTTCTCGGGCCTGTACGCGCCCTACTGGCAGGACGATGCGCGCGGCATCATCGCGGGCCTGACGCGCTACGTCAACAAGGGCCACCTGGCGCGGGCGGTGCTGGAAGCCACCGCCTACCAAACGCGCGAAGTTCTGGATGCGATGAACAAGGACTCGGGCGTGGCCCTGACGTCCCTTAAAGTGGACGGTGGCATGGTGTATAACGAGACCTTGATGCAGTTCCAGGCCGACCTGCTGGGCGTGCCCGTCATCCGCCCGACCGTGGCCGAGACCACCTCGCTGGGCGCGGCCTACGCCGCCGGCCTGGCCGTGGGCGTGTGGCCGGCCGTGGACGACCTGCGCGCCAACTGGGGCCAGGACAAGGCCTGGCAGCCGAAGATGCCAGTGGAACAGCGCGAGAAGCTGTATCGCGAGTGGAAGAAGGCGGTGACGAGGACGTTTGGGTGGGTGGAAGGTCCCGCATGAAATCCACCCCCGCTGAAATCCGTGCGCGCTTCGACGCCGACGTCGAGCGTTTCTCGAACTTAGAAACGGGCCAATCGGCTACCATCGATGCGCCGCTGGTGCTGGAGCTGGTGACCCAGGCCGCCGGTGCCGTCAGCCCCCACGCGCGTGCCGCGCTGGACGTGGGCTGCGGCGCGGGCAACTATTCGCTCAAGCTGCTCCAGCGCTTGCCCGGCCTCGACGTGACCCTGCTCGATCTCAGCCGGCCCATGCTCGACCGGGCCGTGCAGCGCGTGAGCGCCGCCACGACCGGCCAGGTGCGGGCCGTGCAGGCCGACGTGCGGGCCTTCGACCCCGGCGTGGGCCGGTACGACGTGATTATGGCGGCGGCGGTGCTGCACCACCTGCGCGGCGACGACGAGTGGCAGGCCGTGTTCGCCAAGCTTTACCACGCCCTGCGGCCCGGCGGCTCGCTGTGGATCACCGACCTCATCGCGCATTCCACGCCCGCGGTCCAGGCCCTCATGTGGACGCGCTACGGCGAGTACCTGGCCGCGCTCAAGGACGAGGCCTACCGCGACCATGTCTTGGCCTACATCGAGCGCGAAGACAGCCCGCGCCCCCTCCTGTTCCAACTCGACCAGCTCCGCGCGGCCGGCTTCCAGCAGGTAGAGCTGCTGCACAAGAACAGCGTCTTCGCGGCGTTTGGTGGAATAAAGGATGAAGGATGAAAAAACATCCTTCGTGAAATTCGTGGCTGGGTTATTCTCTGACCACTGACCACTAACCACTGCCCACTTCCCTCATGTCCACCAAGCCTGCCTCCCAAGACTACTTCGAGATCCGCACCTCTTCCATCCAGGGCCGGGGCGCGTTCGCGCTGCGGCGCATCCGCAAGGGCACCCGCCTCATCGAGTATCTCGGTGAGCGCATCACGCCCGAGGCAGCCGACGCGCGCTACGACGATGATGCCGTCGACCGCCCGCACACCTTCCTCTTCACCGTCAACAAGCGCGTGGTCATCGACGGCGCCGTGTATGGCAACGAAGCCAAGTACATCAACCACGCGTGCGATCCCAACTGCGAAGCCATCGACGACGGCGGACGCATCTTCGTCGAGGCCCTGCGCACCATCCAGCCGGGGGACGAGCTGACCTACGATTATCACCTGCACCGCCCCGGCCCCTTCCGCAAGGCCTGGCTGAAGCAGTACGCCTGTCACTGCGGCGCGCGCAACTGCCGCGGCACGATCTTGCTGCTGCCGAAGAGGGGACGAGGAAAGAAGGGAACTAAAGGAAAAAAAGGGAAATGAGGGAAATGAGGGAACTAAAGGCGCGCCAGGGAAAACACGAACGCCGAGGCGAAAATGAAGTCTATGCTATCATCGCACCTAGCTCTTTATTGCCTTCATTGCCTTTAGTTCCCTCATTTCCTTTTCGCTCATGCCCTCCGCCACCCTGCACACGTTCCTCTCCACCCTCACCTCCGTTGAGCGCCAACCGATCAACCGGCTGACCACCCCGGCCAAGATCCAGGCCTTTCTGGACGACCTCCCCTACAGCACCGAGGAGCGCTACCGCAGCCCGCTGAGCGTGCTGCGCGAGCGGGCCGGGCACTGCTTCGATGGGGCGCTGTTTGCGGCGGCCATGCTCCGGCGGTTGGGCCATGCGCCGCGCATCCTGGACTTGCTGCCCAACAAGCGCGATGACGACCACGTGCTGGCCCTCTTTCAGCGCGACGGCTGCTGGGGCGCGCTGGCCAAGAGCAACTTCGCCGGGCTGCGCTACCGCGAGCCGGTCTATCGCACCCTGCGCGAGCTGGTGCTGTCGTACTTCGAGCAGTATTACAACAGCGCCGGCGAAAAGACCCTGCGCGGCTACACCGTGCCCCTGAACCTGGCCGCCTACGATAAGGTCCACTGGATGACCAGCGACGAGCGCCTGGACGACATCGGCGTGCGCCTGGGCCACCTCCGCACCGTCAAGCTGCTCACCCCGCGCATGGTCGCCGCCCTGGCGCGCGTCGATGCGCGCAGCTATCAGGCCGGCATGTTGGGCGTGAATGAGGCCGGGCTGTACAAGCCGCCGAAATAGAAGTCAGAAATCAGAAGTCGGACGACGGACCGTTGCGCTAGCCGCCGAACGCCGTCCAACCTCCGACTTCTGACCTCCGACATCTTCCTGCTGACCACTGACCACAACCCGCCAGGAGCACCATGTACCTCTACTACATCCGGCACGCGCAATCCACCAACAACGCCATCTGGGCCGCCACCGGCGCCGAGCAGAGCCGCTCGCACGACCCCGAGCTAACCGAGGTTGGCCTCCAGCAGGCCGAGGCGACCGCCGAGTTCCTCAGCCGTACCGACCCCACCGCCGCCGGCGGCGCGCGCGACGTGCAGAACCGCGCCGGCGTTGGCCTGACCCACCTGCACTGCAGCCTGATGGTGCGCGCCGTGGCCACCGGCTCCATCATCGCCAACCGCCTGGGCCTGCCCCTGCATGCCTGGGTAGACTGGCACGAAGAGGGCGGCCTCTACCTGGACGATGCCGCCAAGGGCGAGCGCGTGGGCTACCCCGGCTATGGCCGCGCCTACTTCGCCGAGAAGTACCCGGCCCTGGTGGTGCCCGAGACCCTGGGCGAAGAAGGCTGGTGGGGCCAGTCGTTTGAAGCCGATACCGACCGCCCGGCCCGCGCCCGCCGCGTGCTGGCCGAGCTGCTCGCGCGCTATGGCCAGACCGATGCCCGCGTGGGCATCATCAGCCACGGCGGCTTCTACAACCACTTCCTGGCCGCCGTCTATGGCCTGCCCGGTCCCATGCCCGTGGCGCACGCCATGAACAACTGCGCCATCTCGCGCTTTGTCTTCGAGCCCGAGCGCTGGCCGTTTATCGCCTATCAGAACCGCGCCGATTGGCTGCCCAACGAGCTGTTGAC
>CAYUYN010000113.1:4352-10662 GCA_964449185.1 uncultured Anaerolineales bacterium
CCGCCGCGCGCGTCGCCTTTGATCCCAGTCTTTCCCAGGCGCGTTTTGTGATCGTGGACAGACAACCCCCTGGCGCAATTGGGCCGTCTTCAAAGTTGCCGGCCTCCCGGCCCTGCTGGCCGAGGTGGAGCAGTGGCCGCTCGTCTTTGACGCGGGCGAAATCAGGGTGTACGAGCGGCAGTGACTGCGCGTAAGCCAGTGAGCGCGTTGATGTATACCCCGCAGAACATCGTCTTAAACCACATCGTCCGAGGGCGCCGCGGCGCCTCGGACGAAGTGTCCACCCATAAAGCCACCAATGGCGGGCTACATTTACTTGATCGGCGGTCGGTCGCCCGCCGCCTGGCACCCCGCTAGAGCACGCGCCCGCGCACGGGCAGGTTGATCGCGACCAGCAGCAGGCTGGCGCCGCTCAGCGCGGAGCCCAGGGCCCACACGCTAAACTGCGCGGTCTGGGGGTCCAGCGCAAAGAGCACACTCGTCATCACCAGGCCGCTGATAAACCCGCCCACGATGCCCACCACGATGTTAAACCGGGTGCCCTGGCGGGCATCCGTGCCCATGACCGGCTGTCAGACCCGCTCGGGCAGGCTGGTGGGCCGTTGTCCCACAAAGTAAAGCGTTTTTCGAGGTTTTTCAGCGGTTGCGGGCGGTTGCCAGGCGTGTGGGAGCGGTAGGGTGGGCGTAGGCCGCCCGTCGAGACAGGCAGGGGCCCCTATGGTATCTTCTTGTCCAGAAGAGCTTACTCTTCTTCTCCTCCTTGTGTGAGGGCCGGGGTCGGCGTCCCCGGCTCTCGCGCTTTAAGGGGCCAGCGCTTCGGTCAACTCTCCGCCGCTAGCCTTCCTCATAAGAGCCTCTCGCCCTAGAAATGCAAAGCAAAGAAAGCCTCCCTTTCTCTCCTTCTTTGCGTTCTCCGCGCCCTTTGCGGTTAAGCCTGTCCCCCGTCAAGCGGCCTCGCACACGTTATGCGATAATGGCTAACGCATTTATCCACAAGGAGACCCCCCCATGCTGCCCAAAGCCAAGGCACTCAAGCCGCGCCTGGTCGAGCTGCGGCGCGCCATCCATCGCTATCCCGAGCTGGGCTTTGACGTGCAGCGCACGGCCGAGCTGGTGGCGCGCACGCTGAACGAGCTGGGCCTGGAAGCCCAGACCGGCGTGGGCCAGACCGGGGTGGTGGGCTACGTGGGCGACGGCGACGGGCCGATCATCGCCATCCGCGCCGACATGGATGCGCTGCCCATCGAAGAAACCAATGCGGTGGAGTACGTCTCGGAGCGGCCCGGGCGCATGCACGCCTGCGGCCACGACGCGCACACGGCCATGCTCTTGGGCGTGGCCATGCTGCTGGCCGACAAGAAAATCCCCGGCCAGGTGCGGCTGCTGTTCCAGCCCTCGGAAGAGGCCTTTGACGAGCACGGCGTCAGCGGCGCCCCGCGCATGATCGACGACGGCGCGCTGAAGGATGTGGACGCCGTCATTGCGCTGCACGTCAACGGCGTGCTGGAAGCCGGCCGCATCGCGGTGGAGCCGGGCCAGGTCAGCGCCGCCGTGGACGACTTCAAGGCCTACGTGAAGGGCAAGGGCGGCCATGCCGCGCGCCCCGAGGCCACGGTGGACGCGCTGTACCTGGCCACCCAGGTGCTCAACGCCCTCTATTCCGTCCCCTCGCGCCGCATCGACCCGCTCAAGCCGGCCGTGCTCACGGTGGGCATCGTGCGCGGCGGCACGGCCTCCAACATCATCACCGACACCGTTTACCTCGAGGGCACCCTGCGCAGCCGCCACGACGACGTGCGCGACCAACTGATCGAAGAGGTCCGGCGCAGCCTGGAGATTGCCCGCACCCTGGGCGGCGACTACGAGCTGGTGATCGAGCGCGGCTACCCGAGCATGCTCAATGACGCCGGCGTGGTGGATGAGATCCGCGGGTCGGCGCTGGACCTGCTGGGCGAAGAGGGACTGGGCACCAGCAAGCCCATGATGGGCGCGGAGGACTTCTCGTACATGACGCGCCTGGCCCCGGGCGCCATGTTCTCGCTCGGCACGCGCACGCCCGGCGGCCGCGAGCGCTACCCCCACTCGCCTGACTTCGACATCGACGAGGACGCCCTGCCCATCGGCGCCGCCATGCTGGCCGAGACGGCGCTGCGGCTGCTCAAGAAGCACGCGAAGTAGCGCGCTGTGGACATCGAAGTCTGCTACCTCTGGCTTGTCCCCCTGCGGCCGGAGGCGCCGACCGCGCCTCCCAGCGTGCCTGTCAGCGTGCCTGGCGGCCCGCCTCAGCCCGTGGCCGCGCCCAAGGACGCGCCGTACTTTCTCGAGCTCGACATTGAAATCCGCGCGGCCGGCACCCGCCAGGTAGACCTCGACGGCACGCTGGCACAGATCACCCAGCAGGTATTGGACGACACCGTCTGGGCGGCCGAGTGCCGCTACCGCCTGCGCGATGCACTGGACGACACCGCCAGCGCCCGCCAGCGCGCGCTCCAACTGGCCCTGCGCCAGCAGCTCGAAACCTTCAGTGGCCGTAAGACGGCCTTCACCGAGCACTACACGATCTTGCTGCTGCGCGAGGCCGGGCCCACGCCCGACGCCTTTGTGGACGCGCACGCTGTGCAGTTGGCCGGGTTGGTGCGCCCCCTCACCAAGCCGCTCAGCCCGAGCGAAGCCGCCGCGCTGCTGGCCGCGCGGGCCCGCTACTCCGAGGCCGACCTGACCGTGGTGGACTGGGAAGGCGCGGTCATCGTGGCGCCGGACGGCGACTTCCAGTCGGACGTGGAGCTGATGAAGATCGGCGCCTACCAGCTCTTGCGGCTGCGCGTGCTGGACAAGACCATCGAAGACAGCCTGCGCGCCCTGCGCCGCAACCTGGACGCGGCCCGCCTCACCTGGCTGCCCGCGCCCAACAAGACCCTGCAAGCCATCGTCGAGCAGCGCCTGGCGCTGGTGCTGGACTTTGAAAAGATCGACCAGTCCTTGCTGCTCATCGGCGACTGGTACTCGGCCCGCGTCTATCGGCTGATCGTCGACCAGTTCTACCTGGGCGAATGGAAGAGCACGGTCAGCGCCAAGCTCGACAGCCTGTCCACCATCGACGGCATCATCAGCCAGAACCTGGCCTTCTCGTGGCGCCGGCTGCTCGACCTGGTGCAGTTCGTGGGTTGGTTGGTGCTGCTGGTGGGGTATTTTGTGCTTTTTATTGTCGATATTGCTGGACGCTAAACGGCGCCGCGCGCTAAGCGCAGTCTCACCCTCACCCCGGCCCTTCCCCCTCCCACTGTGCTGCGCTCCGGGGACCAGTGTCTCCTGGCCCGCGAGGAAGCAAAGGGCGCGAAGTTTCCAGCGGATTTAGACGCTTTGCGTGGGCGACTTAAGGGAGGCTGGGGAGGGAGAGGGGCAGATCGTCTTCAGGCCCGACGCCGACGCAATGCGTGAGAACGCCGTGGTCGTCTGATCAATGCGACCCGCGCATGACTTCATCTATAATGCAGCCTATGTCCCCCAAGCGCGGCTCCGGCGGCCTACAACGAACGCTCTCCGCCTGGCTGCCGTGGCTGATCGCCGCCCTGGCTATCGGGGCCCGCGCGCTGCCCACCCCGCGCACCATCGACGATGCTTTCATCACCTTTCGCTATGCCCGCAACGTGCTGGCCGGCGTGGGCTTCGTCTACAACGCCGGCGAGCGCGTGCTGGGCACCACCACGCCGCTCTACACCCTGCTGCTGGCGGCGCTGGCCGGCCTGACCGGCAGCGACAACTATCCCTGGTTGGCGCTGTGGGTCAATGCCGTGGCCGACGCCGCCACCTGCCTGCTGCTGGTGGCCTTGGGCTATGTGCTCACCGGCCGGCGCTCGGTGGGGCTGGGGGCCGCGCTGCTGTGGGCCATCGCGCCCATGAGCGTGACCTTTGCCATCGGCGGCATGGAGACTTCGGTCTTCATCTTCCTGCTGACCCTCACCGCCTACCTGTATGTCATCGGCACCACCCGGCTGGCCGCCATTACCGGCGCGCTGGTGCTGCTGACGCGCCCCGACGGGGTGCTGCTGGTCGGCCCGATCATTCTTGATCTGGTGGTGGGCTGGCTGCGCCAGCGCCGCCAGCGCCGCTTTCCCTGGGCCGAGGCCGGGTTGTTTGTGGGTACCCTCGCGCCGTGGGCCGTGTTCGCCACGCTCTATTTTGGCTCGCCCGTGCCGCAGTCAATCGCCGCCAAGATCGCGGTCTACCGGCTCTCGCCCGACGCGGCCTTCATCCGCCTGCTCCAGCACTACGGCACGCCCTTCTTCGAGCACGAGGTGCTTGGGCGCTTCTGGCCCCTGGCCGGCCTCATGCTTTACCTGGTGCTCAACTTGCTGGCGGGCGTCAGCCTCATCCGCTGCCGGCCACGCGCGTGGCCGCTGGCGGCTTTTCCCTGGCTGTATGCCCTGGTCTACAGCCTGGCCAACCCGCTGATTTTCCGCTGGTACCTGGCGCCGCCCCTGCCGTTCTATTTCCTGCTGATCCTGGCCGGCTTGCAGCGCGTGGTGGATGACGCGGCCGCGGCTGCGGCGCGGGCGGGCAGGGGACTGGCGCCCCGGTCGGGCGGGGTGGCCCTGGCCGTGGCCGCGCTCGTTTTTGCGCCGCTCTCGCTGAATGCCTGGACCTTGCGTCCCGACCACGGCCCCACGCGCCCGGCGCCCGAGATGGCCTGGCACCTGCTGGAGCTGTACTACGCCGAGGTGGGCCACGCGCTGGCCGGCCGCACCGCCGGCCTCGCCACCGTGGCCGCCGGGGATGTGGGCGCCCTGGGCTACTACTCGCGCGCCCGCATCCTCGACACCGTGGGCCTGGTCTCGCCGCAGGCCTCGTCCTACTACCCGCTCGACCCGTCCCTGTATGTGGCGGGCAACAACTATGCCATCGCGCCGGCGCTCATCTTCGACATCGCGCCGGACTATGTGGTCATGCTGGAAGTCTACGGCCGCGCCGGTCTGCTGCTGGACGAGCGCTTCAAAGATGCGTACACGCTCGATTGGAAGATCGAGACGGATATTTATGGCAGCGATGGGCTGTTGGTGTATCGGCGGGTACCGTAGCGAGGACGAGGCTCTTCCGTGCGCATCGCGCTTTTGACGCAGTCGTATCCCCCCATGGTCAGCGGGGCCGCCCTGGTGGTGCAGCGTTTGGCCCAGGGCCTCACCGCGCGCGGCCACGAGGTGCTGGTGGTGGCGGCCAGCGAGCGCGGCCCGGCCTATGCCGAAAGCACCGGCCGCCTGCACCAGATACGGCTGCCGGCCGTGCCCAACCCCTGGCGCGCGCGGCAGCGCTTCAGCCTGTGGCCGCGGGCCCGCCTGCGCCGCGCGCTGCGCGACTTTCACCCCGAGGTGCTGCACCTGCACGACCCCACCACCCTGGGCTTGCTGGGGCTGGCGGCCGGCCGCAGCCTGCGGCTGCCGCGGGTGCTCACCCTGCACCAGCTCCCCTGGTTTATTTTGTCCTATCTGCCGAAGCTGCCCCAGCTATCGCGGCCCACCGAAGCCTGGCTGTGGCGCTACTACGCCTGGTGGATCGAGCAATGCCAGGCCACGGTGGCGCCCAGCGCCACCATCGCCAGCCTCGTCCACGCTCGCACGCAGCATCGCCCGTTGACCATTACCAACGGCGTGGACAGCCAGCGCTTCAACCCGCGGCCGGCCGTGCCTGGCGAGCGCGAGGCACTGATGGAAAAATATGGTCTGCGCCCCGACCTGCCCATCATCCTGTACGCGGGCCGCATCGACGCCGATAAGCAGGTGCCCCTGGTGGTGCAGGCCGCCGCGCGCGCCCTGCACGCCACGCCCGGCCAACTGCTGGTGGTGGGCGATGGCAAGGAGCGGCCGGCCGTGCAGCGGCTGAGCGCGGCGCTGGGTATTGAGGCGGTCAGCCACTTTCCGGGCTTCGTCAGCCTCAACGGCGATCTGCCCGGCCTGTACCGGCTGGCCACGGTCTTCGTGACGGCCTCCGAGGTGGAGATCCAAAGCTCGGTCGTGCTGGAGGCCGCCGCCAGCGCGCTGCCCGTGGTGGCCGTGCACGCCTCGTCCATGCCCGAGTTCGTGGAGGAGGGCGTCACGGGCCACCTCGTGCCGCCCGGAGACGTGGCCGCCATTGCCGACCGCCTCGGCGCGTTATTGCGGAACCCGGCGCAAGCTCAGGCGATGGGCCTGGCCGCGCTGCGCCTGGCCGCGCGGCACTCCAGCGAGGTGTCGGTGAGCGCACACGAGGCGCTGTATCGGTCGTTGGCGGCGGGGGAAACGCCGGTGGCGGAGGCGGGCGGGGCGGAGATAGTATGAAA
>CAYUYN010000114.1:0-10630 GCA_964449185.1 uncultured Anaerolineales bacterium
CCTGGTACAACGACCTGCACCCGCTGACCACCTTGGGCATGCTGACGCCCAACCAGGTCCACACCGGTCAGCAGGCCGAGATCCTGACCGCGCGACAGGTTCGCCAGGCCCAAGCCCTGGATCACCGCCGTGACGCCAACCACGTGCCCTTTACCCTGAAGGAGCTTATCGCCACCCAGTTACCAGATGTCTCCCAATGCCCGATTTACTCGTGGGCGGGACCGAACGTGGCCCCGCTAATCACGCGACACCCCTTGCGTAACTGAGCGCCTGCTCGATGAGCAGGCCTTTTCATATTCAATGCTTTCAATCTTCTTCAGGTCCCTGGCTTGGGCGCGTGGACCAAATGGCAGGCGACTTGCCGTTCCGGGCCCGCCGCCAACAGCGGCGGTTCGAGCGTGCGGCACTTGTCCATGACGAACGGGCAGCGCGTGTGAAAGCGGCACCCCGGCGGCGGGTTAGCGGCGGAGGGAATCTCACCCGACAAGACCAACCGCTCGCGCTGCCTGGCCTTCTTCGGATCAGGGATCGGCGTCGCCGCCAGTAGCGCCTGCGTATACGGGTGCAGCGGCGACTGGAAGATCGGCTCGACCGGGCCGGTCTCGACGACCTGGCCCAGGTACATCACCAGCGCCCGGTGCGCAATCGAGCGGACGACGGCCAGGTCGTGCGTGATCAATAACAAGGTCAGCTGCTGCTCGCGCTGCAAGCGCTTGAGCAGCTCCAATATCTCGGCCCGCACCGAGATGTCCAGCGCCGAAACCGGCTCATCGCCGACGACCAGCGTGGGCGCCACGGAAATCGCGCGCGCAATGCCAATGCGCTGGCGCTGGCCGCCGCTGAATTCGTGCGGGTTCCGGCCCAGGTAGGCCGAGGCCGGCGACAGGCCCACGCGCTCCAGCACCTGCGCTGCACGCTCTAAGACGTTCGAGGCATCGGCGACGCCGTGCAGCCGCATCGGATCGCGCAAGATCTGAAAAATGGTCTTGCGAGGATTGAGCGATGCGCTCGGATCTTGAAAAACGATCTGGGCATGCTTGCGAAAGGCCAGCAGCGCGCGACCGCGCAGCGCCAGCAGGTCCTGGCCGCAGAATTGCAGGCTGCCACTCGTGGGCTCTATCAGGCGCAGCAGCATTCTGGCCAGCGTGCTCTTTCCGCAGCCGCTCTCGCCCACCAGGGCCACGGTCTCGCCGCCGTACAGTTCTAGATTGACCTGATCGACCGCGTGCACCACCCGGGGCCGGAGGTCGAGCCTGCTGCTCCGCACGTGAAAGTGCTTGGTCAGGCCCTTGGCCTGTAGAACCGGACGGTCATTCATGGAGACTCAACGCTTCCCAGCGCGTCCCAGCCTCAGCCGGCGCTTCGGCGCACAGCCAACACCGGGCCGTTTGCCCGCTCGGATGGCGAAACAAGGGCGGCGGTTCCTGGCAAATGTCCATGGCGTGCGCGCACCGGGGCCGGAAACGGCAGCCGGGCGCCAGGGCGCTCATGTCCGGAACGCTTCCGCCAATCGTCGACAGCGTTGGCCGGAATTCGTCGATGCTGAGGACGCCCTCCAGCAGGCCGCGCGTATACGGATGCGCAGGCCTCTCAAACAGCGTCACCGTGTCGGCCGCTTCCACCACCTGGCCGGCGTACATCACGTACACCCGATCGCACAGCTCGGCCACGATGCCCAAGTCGTGCGTGATCAGCAGCAGCGCCATATCCTGCCTTTTAGACAGGTCGGCCAGCAGCGTCAGAATTTGCGCCTGTATCGTGACGTCCAACGCGGTGGTCGGCTCGTCGGCAATCAAGAGCTTTGGCCGGCAGGCCAGGGCCATCGCAATCAGCACGCGCTGGCGCATGCCGCCGCTCAGCTCGTGCGCATAGCGGCGCCTGATCTCACGCGGCAGGCCCACGAGCGCCATGGCCTCGTCGACCGCCTGCGCCAGATCGACGGTGCGGTGGTGAAGGCGCACCGCCTCCGCGATTTGATCGCCAACGCGCATGGTCGGGTTCAGATAGGACATAGGGTCCTGAAACACCATGGCAATCTCGCCGCCCCGCACCGCGCGCATGTCGGCTTCAGACAACTGCACCAGGTCCTGGCCGGCATAGTAGACTTGCCCGCCCACGATTTTGGCGGGCGGCGTCGGAATCAGCCGCAGGATCGAGCGGGCCGTGATGCTCTTGCCGCAGCCCGACTCGCCCACAATGCCGACCCGTTCGCCCGGCCCAACCGTCAGGCTGACGCCGTCCACGGCCCGGATGACGCCGCGTGACAAAAAGAAATGCGTGCTCAGGTCCTGCACGTCCAGGAGGGGTTGCCGGTCGGTTTGCGGCGCAGACATACCCGGCTCCTGTCTAGCGTTCCTTCAGCTCGGGGGCAAAGGTGTCGTTGAGCGCATCGCCGACCAGGTTGAAGGCCAACACCGTCACGAAAATGGCCGCTCCAGGAAAGACGCTCAGCCACCACGCGGACCGGAAATAGGACTGGGCCCGGTTGAGCATCTGCCCCCAGCTGGCCACGTCCGGGTTCCCCAGGCCAAAGAAGCTCAGCCCGGCCTCGACGAGAATTGCGGAGGCAATGTCGAGCGTGCCTTGCACGATCGCGGGCGGCAGGGCGTTCGGGAGAATTTCCGAGAAGATGATGTATCTATCGCTAAAGCCCATGGCCCGCGCCGCTTCAACGAATTCGCGCTCGCGCAGGCCCATGAACTCGGCTCGCACGATGCGGGCCGTGGCCGGCCAGCTCACCAGCCCGATGACGGCGATAATGAGGCCGGTGCCCCCGCCCAAGACGGAAATGGCCACGAGCGCCAGGAAGAACCTGGGCATGGTCTGAAACAGCTCCGACACCCGCATCAAGACGCTGTCCAGAGTCCCGCCGTAATAGCCGGCCAGGCTGCCAATCAGGGTCCCCAGCGTGAGCGAGGTCAGCGCCGACAGCAGGCCCACGCTGATCGACACCCGGGCGCCGTACAGCACCCCGCTCCAGGCGTCCTTGCCGACGTTGTCGGTGCCAAAGTAGTGCGCGGGCGACGGGGGCTGCAGTCGATCGCGCGAAACGGCGGTCGGGCTATGCGGCGTAAGCCAGGGCGCCAGGACGGCGACCGCCAGCACCAGGATCACCACGAGCAGCCCGACGACACCGGCCGGGCTCCGGCGATATCGCCGCCAGATCTCGGCCAGCTCGCTGCGCCGCACGGGTAGGCTCGTCTGCGCGACCGACACTTGTGCTCCTGGTCCCTTCAACGCATCCGGATACGCGGATCGACCACCGCGTACACGAGGTCGGTGATCAGGTTGGCCAGCACGGCCATGAATGCCACCGCCAAAAAGATCCCCAGGATCACGGGCGTGTCGCGGGCGCCCATCGAGTCGAACAACAGGCGTCCCATCCCTGGCCACGCAAAGACGGTCTCTACCAGGGCCGAGCCAGACAGCGCGAACCCAAAGTTATAGCCGATGACAGTCACCACCGGGAGCAGCGCATTGCGTAGACCGTGCTTGAGGATAAGCTGCCACTCCGGCACGCCCTTGGCCCGGGCGGTCACAATGAAGTCGCGCGCCATCACCTGGATCATGCTGCCGCGCGTAATGCGGGCATTGAGGCCCAGGTAGCGCAGCCCCAGGGTGAAGGCCGGCAACAACAGATGCCAGGCCACATCCCTGGCATGTGCCAGGCCTTCAAAGTTCTCCCTGAACGAGCGCATCCCCTGGGCCGGCAGCCAGTGCACGGTGACGGCGAAAGCGATGATCAAGATCTGGCCAAGCCAGAACACCGGTATCGAGAAGCCAAGCAAGGCGGCCGTGGTTACCAGGTTGTCCAGGGGCGACCGCGGCCACCGGGCCGCCAGCACGCCAACGGGCACGCCGGCCAACGCGGCAAAGACGAGCGCCGAAACCGTCAGCAGCAGGGTGTTCCCCATGCGCTCCACGATGAGCTCCAGCACGGGGCGGCGGTTGGCAAAGGAGTAGCCCAGGTTGCCCTGAGCGATGTTGCCGAAATAGGCCAGTAGTTGTTCGGCGACCGGCTTATCCAGCCCAAAATCGCGCCTGACTCTTTCGCGAAATTCAGGCGAGGCCGGAAAGTCACCCACCAACGCCTGGACCGGATCACCGGGCGCCAGCTGAATTAGGGCGAAGATGAAGACCACGACGCCGGCTAAGAGCGGAATGGCCTCCAGCAAGCGCCTGGCCACATAGCGCACGAGCGACAAATCTAGCACGGGCCGGCGGCTCCTCGCCACCCGCCTGGGCGGGCGTGCGTCACTGCTTGGGCCTCAATCCTCACCGCCGGCATGGCCTTTCCCCAACCCCGGCTGACTGCGCAGCAACTCCAACAGGGGCGCGACGTCCGCCAGATCGTCCAGCTTCCACACGGTCTCTGCCAGGCGCTGCGCCCGATCGACCGGCAGTGCGCGTTGCGCCAGCGCTGTGAACTTTTCCAGCAGCTCGCCATCGCTCATCGGATTGGCGCTTTCGCCCTTCGGATGCGCCACCGACCGGCTCAACATGCGTCCATCGTGCAAGTAAAGCTCGACGATCGGCGGCGCGCCCGGCGCGGCCTGCGCCTCACTCACCACCTGCACCCGCCGGGCAAAGCCAGAAAGGCGTTCGTCATTCAGGTAGGGTGGTTCGTATTCGTTCAATCCGGCCCGTCCGACAACGAAAGCCAGGGCCAGGCTGTAAGGCAGGCTCATCTGAGCGTCGAGCACGGTGACCACGTCCTGCTTCGCCAGTTGCCGGACAATGTTTTCCGATCCGCGCACAATGATCTGCTGAACGTCCTCGGCGCGCAAACCAAGCTCGTCGCGCACCTGGAACACCGCGTCCAGCGAGCCGTGGATGCCGCGGCAGCACGCATACGGCTTGAAGCCCGATTTGTAGATTCCGTGCCACGTCTCGCCCAATCCGTCGACGATGGCTGACGGAGTCGCCAGGTTGGCCCCGTACAATTGCGTAAACGATCCCCACGTATCGTCCAGGACGGCCAGCGGCCCGGTAAAGCCTTCCCTCGCCAGGCAAGCCGCCGCCAGCCCCGTCTCAGCCGCCTTGCCGGCGTGCAGCCGCTTGCTCATGGCGCCATCGACAATGAAGGACCAGATGCCGCCGGCATAGGTCCCCGCCAGGCCCACGGCCGCTGCCATCTGCGCCGGCGCCAGCTTGAGAACGCGTCCGGCCGCCGCCGCAGCCCCAAACGTGCCCGCCGTGCCGGTGCCGTGCCAGCCGCGGCCATTGTGTGCGTGATAGCCGCCCAGCGCGTCGATCACGCGCACGGCCGCCTCGTAGCCGGCCACGATTGCCGCCAGCAGGTCGGGGCCGCTGGCACCACCCAGTTCGGCCGCGGCGATTGCGGCGGGTACGACCACCGCCCCAGAATGGCCGCAGCCGCCGAAATCATCCACCTCACGGGCGTGGGCCGCCGTGCCGTTCACCAGGGCTGCGTGCGGTCCGGCCAGGCACTCAGTTGTCCCCCACACCGAGCACGGCCCCTCCCCACCCCAGCGCTTGGCGGCCCGCAACACCAGCTTGGTTTCCTCGGCAGCCGACCCTGCCAACGCGGCGCCAAGCGCGTCGAGCAAACTGCGTTTAGCGGCATGCTGGACATCGGCCGGCAGGGCCGCCAGCGTCAGTTGGCTGATTGCCGTCGCGAGTTTTTGCGTTAGCCACATTGGATCACACGCGCCTCATCGTCAGGCCAGGCGGCCCAAGGGCCCTACGCGGCGGGCGGGGCCGCGGCGATCAGGGCATCCATTGCGCGCTCAAGCTCGGCCAGGCCCGAACGGACCTTGGCCAGGGCTTGCTCTGTGGCCTGCACGTTGTGGCGGTGCGCGGCCTCGTACTCGGCCATCCTCGCCCGGACCTCTGTCGGCCCCGGACCACCGTACAGTGTGCGCCGCGCTACGGAGGCCACCGGGTCCAGGGCCGCCCGCAGCTGCTCGGCGCTGATTCCGGCTGGCTGGCCCGTGTAGGTGAGACTGGCTTCGTCCAGCAGTTCCGGCGTGACCTCCCTGGGTCTGATGTTGCGTGAATAGCTCAGGTGGACGAGGATCCCCACCACCTGATGCGCCGTCCGCCAGGGCAACCCCTTCTCGCGCACGAGCATGCCGGCCACGTCGGTCGCCTGTGCCCAGTAGGCGCCGGCCCGCTCTTCCATCAGGTCCTTGTTGACCTTTAGATCCGGAACCATGTCGGCCATCAACTCCAGGTCACGCAGCAAATTGTTAAAGCTGTCCGTCATGGCCGAGCGGGAATATTGGTGCTCGAGAATGGGCAGGCCTGTGGGCGCCTTGTCGACCAGCATCGCCGTCATCAGCCCACCGACCGCGTTAGCCGCTGCCCCTTTAATCCATTGCGTCAGATAGACGTTCTTCTTTTGCGGCATGATACTGCTGGTTCCGCAGAAGCGATCGGGGATTTCGACCAGGCCGAACTCCGACGTGCTCCACAGCATCAGGTCTTCAGACCAGCGCGCCAGGTTCATGTAGATGATCGAAAGCGCGCTCAAGGTTTCGAAGAAAACGTCGTACGACAGGATGGCATCCAGCGTGTTCCGCTCAACCGCGTGGAAACCTAGAAACTCGGCCACCCGGGCCCGGTTCAGCGGGAAATCAGAGCCGGTTAGGATGGCGGCGCCGGCCGGGCTGCAATTGGCATGCTGAAACGCCAGAAAGAGACGGTCGAAATCGCGCTCCAGAGTCCTGACCCAGGCCAGGATCTGGTGCCCCAGCGTCGTGGGCTGTGCGTGTTGGCCATGCGTATACCCCGGCATGACCGTCTCCAGATGTCGCTGCGCAAACTCAATGAGCACACCCTGGAAATGGTTGAGCGCCTGGAGCACCTGGAGGAGGTGGTCGCGGATGTAGATGTAAGTGGAGACCTTGCCGAGATCGCCGGAGCTGCGCCCCAGGTGTACGCGCCCGCCAATGGCTTCAGACAGCTTGCGAATCAGGTACTGCTCGCCCGAGTGCATGCCTCCCCCGACCGCCAGGCGAACGTTCTCGGCGCCCTCCTGCTCCATCTCGCGCAGGGCCCGCAGAATGGCGACGCCATCGGCCACGGGAATGAGCTTTTCCTCGGTCAGCATGGTGGCATGCGCCTTGTCGAACAGGTGAATGGCATACAGCCGAGGCAGTTCCAGATCCGACTTGTGAGATTCCATGCTGGGCAGCAGGGGCTCGGTGAGCCTGACCCCTGAGCCACGAAAACCGCTGTACTCGTCGTGCCGCTGTTGGGCCATAAAAGTTTCCTCTCCGGCTGACTCGGTATGTGACTTACGCCTGGCCGATCACGCGGGGCGCTCCGACCGTCGGATCGTCTGGGTCGATTGGACAGGCCACGGCCAGGCTGTTTCCCCATCCCGGCACGTACGCCGATTTTCTGCCGGCGCCGCCAGCCACCACCAGCAAAATTCTATGCGAATGCTCGGTAAGCGGTAGCGCGTCAAACGCCGGTGGAAGCCCAGACAGCCGGCGGACCGACTGCAGGCTGGACTGCTGCGCTTTGGAAAGAGCTCGCCCATCGACGCGCGCCATCGCCCACAGCCGCTGCTGAACGTCGCCCCGGCTCAGGCCGGCGCCGCCGAGCAACTGCGCGTGTTCGGGACATAGAATGAGCGTAGCCACCCCACCGATGGCGGCGGTCCCCGAGGGACCGACAATGCCCGCCGACGTCATCGAGTGGGCGAGCGTCCACAGCAGGTCGTCGGCCGTCTGACTATCGCTGTCGCGCACCTCGCAGACGCCGGCCGAGGCGATCACCGTCACTGCGCCGTGGCCGGCCGGCAGGCCAGCGGTCGCCGCCAGCGGCTCCCACGGGCTCGCACCCTCGTTCTCGGCCAGGCAAAACGAATACTTCGCCGGCTGGCCAAGGGTGGCCATGTCGATCGTCCCGGGGACGGCGCCACCGACATTCTGAGCAATCAGTCGCACGGCCCGTCCGATGACGGCGTTTGCTCGGGCGCCAGGGCCCAGCGCATTGGCGCCGGCATTTATTCCCGCCCGACGCCCCGCCGGCCCGTTGACCACGATCAACGGGGCAGCCGGGCTGGTTGTCACCAGCACCTGGTCAAGCCGGAAGGCCGGATGCGTCAGCGCTTTTACGGCTGCCACCACAATCGGGAAATCTTCGGGCCGGCAGCCGGCCATGACGGCATTGATCGCCAGCTTTTCCAGGGTGGCCAGGCGGCCGCCGGGCGCCATTTGGGCCACCACCGTCTCTGCGCCCGCCGGCCAGCCCTCATAGAGTGCCGCGACGCGGTCTGGCCGCGGCGCAACCAGCGGCAGCCCGTCAGACCAGCCGCGCTCGAGCGCCAACTGGTTGAAGGCGTCTTCATCGGCCACCTCGTGCAGTTCCCGCAGTTGGCGATCGGGCGCTGGCCGATCTGCGCCCAGCGCTTCGTCGGCGGACTGCGCCGTCAGAGCGTCCAGCACCCTCTGACCCAAATTGTCAAGCGCTGCCTGGGCCCACTCAGCCGTCAGGCCCTCGTTCGGGTGCGGAATCGACAGGATGGGCAGGCCGGCCTGGCCCTGCCGGCTGGATCTCAGACGGCCGCCTTCAACAAACGGATCGGTGCAAACCAACGCGACCGGGAGGCCCGTCTTACGTAATTCGAGCGCGGCCTGGACACTCCAGGCTGTGCACGCCCCTCAATCGCCGACGCCGACGACCGCCGCCGAAAAGCCGGCGGCCGCCTGCAGCACCTGGGCCTGTGCCGATCCGCTCGGGATGGCGAACAATTCCGCTCGCTGGCCTATCCGCTTCAGCTGGTCGAGGAGCGCCGGCATGGCGCCGTGCGCGGTGGGTCGCTGATTGTGAATGACAGCCAGGCGGCTGTCCGCCTCTAGAACCAGGGCGGGTACTGGCGTCTCATCAACCGCCGCCGCCGAGGCGCGTGGATTGTGAATGACCATAGATCCTCGTGGTTAAGTAAGCGGCGAGAGAAGCGGGCTGCCGGCCGGGCGAAGCCGGCAACCCGCCTGAAGCCTACGCCGGCGCGGTTGGTTTTAGTCCGAAAGGCCTTTCTCGCCGCCCGGCCGCGACAGGCGCCGGATTCTAGGGCGCCACGTAGATTTCGGCCCAGATCGGCGAGGTGGTCTCCGGCGAGTTGAAGAAGGCTTCGAGGCCGCCAAAGCTGTTGGCAATGGCATCGGCGAAGCCCGAGTCGATCAGCACGCCACTGGGCAGGTCCTCGGCAATGATTTCCTGGGCTTCAAAGTAGTATTCGGCGCGATCTTCCTGCTCCACAGCCGTCGCCGCTTGCTCAAACAGTTGGTCAAGCGCCTCGTTGCAATACTGCGAGGCATTGGTAAACGAGGCCGGGCGAATGTCGGCGCAGCGATAGGCCCGCTGCACGCCCAGCACCGGGTCGCCCGAGCTGGTATAGAACGCGATCGTCGTATCGAAATCCTTCTGGGTATACACCTGGTCGAGCCAGACCGAGCGCTCGCGGGACTCCAGGGACACCCTCACCCCAATCGCCTCCCAGTTGGCGCGCACAATGTCGGCCACGTCGTTGAACCCGGGCTGGGCCGGATCGAACACAAAGCGATACTCGAAGCGCGTGCCGTCTGCCCCCGCTGGAAAGCCCGCCTCATCGAGCAAGGCCGCCGCCGCCGCGGGATCGTAGGGATACATTTCCATATAGTCGACGGCCGGGTTATAGGCCCAGGCCAGCCCCGGCGGGATAGAGCTCCGCCCCAAGCTGCCAATACCCCCAAAGGCGCTTTCCAGGATCAGCTCGCGGTCAAGCGCCATGAACAAGGCATGGCGTACCTGCGGATTGTCCAGAGGTTCGTTCGCCATGTTGAAGAAGAGCAGCAGGACGCGCGGATGGCCGCGACCCAACTCCACGTGCAGGTCGGGGTTCTGCTGCAGCCGAGCCACGTCGACGAAGTTAATATCGTAGTTGGCGATGAAGTCGACCTCGCCGGCCTCGAGCGCCAGGATGCGGTTGCCGCTGTCGGGGATGATCCGGAAGATGATCCGGTCCAGGTACGGCTTGGGAGCATCCCAGTAGTTTTCATTGCGGGCCACTTCAATGCCTTCACCGGGGTTCCAGCTCACAAATGTGAATGGACCCGTGCCCACCGGGGCCAGATTGGCGGGGTTGGCGAGGAAGTCGGTGCCCGCGTAGATGTGCGCCGCCTGGATCGCGGCATTCTCACAACTCAGGAAGTTGAGGAAGGGCGGAAAAGGCGCGTCCAGCGTGAAGACTACCGTCGCGTCGTCCGGCGTTTCGACGGCGGTGATCCGTTCCATGACGCTGGCTGCGCGTGGGTGCAGCGGCAGCAGCTCTTCGTAGGTGAACTTGACGTCCGCCGACGTAAACGGCTGCCCATCGTGCCACGTGACACCCTGCCGCAGGTGGAAGGTATAGCTGAGGCCGTCCTCCGATATATCCCACGCTTCGGCTAAGGCGGGGAGCGCATCGTAATTGAGGGACACCCGGATGAGGCCTTCGTTGACGCTGCAGGCCGGCAGGCCCACAATGACACTCGACGAAATCGAGGCGTTCAGATGTTCCGGATCAGAGCCCAGTGCCACAGCCAGGGTGCCGCCGGCTGCCGGCCCTTCCGGAACGGCCGGCGCATCGGTGGGCTGCGCCGCTCGCGTGGGCGCCGCCGCTTGCGTGGCGGCAGAG
>CAYUYN010000115.1:0-10496 GCA_964449185.1 uncultured Anaerolineales bacterium
TTGCGCGGCGAAAAGCGCACACACCGGACAGGCAGGGGTGGTGCCGTTGGCGCGCGAGGCGCGACTGACCGCCATGCTGGCCGTCTACCGCAGCCTGCCCCGCCGCCTGGCGGACCAGCAGGTGGAAGGCGTGATCGTGATCAACCTCGACCCGGCCGAGCGCCGGCCGGAAGCCAATTGGGTGGCTGAATCCTGACCGTTAGCGGCCCGGCGTTGAACGAATGTCACATGACAGGCAGCCAAAATCACGGAAAACCGATGCACTTTGTCACTATTGGCCGCCCGCCCAATCACCTAGGAGCTTGCTGAAAAAGTCCCCCACCCTTTTACAAGTGGGGCACGGCACGCCCCAGAAACCGGTTTTTTGGCATCGCAGCCCTAGCACGGCGCTCCTCATAGCCCGAAGTGGGGCGCCCGCCCTACCGGTTCTTGGCGAAAGGGGGTTTTTCAGCGGCCTCCTAGAATGCAGTCAAGAAATCGGAGCCACATTAAGGCTGTTGCCTCTAACGCCTGCGCTGGCACCGCTCTATGATGGAACCGTACTCGACAAACGTATCCCTGAGGAGGCTCCCATGGAAATCTCTATTCGCGAAGTTTGGACCGTGCTGCACGGCATGCTGTTCGGCGCGGCCTTCCTGGTGGCGTTCGCCGGCGGGTTGGCCGGGTTGTACAGCCTGCGCCCGGAGTGGGTGACCGTGGCCGGCATCCAGGAACGGATGATGCGCCTGAAGGTCGGACTGTGGGGGATGGCCGCCATCGCCTGGGCCACCGTCATCACCGGCACGTTCATCGTCTACCCCTGGTACCGGGCCAAGCCGCCGGAGGGTACGGTGGACCTGACGAACTTCCCCCGCTATCTGCTGCTGGCCAACCCCAACACGGCTGCGTGGCACAGCTTCGGCATGGAGTGGAAGGAGCACGTCGGCTGGCTGGCGCCCATCGCCGCGACCGTGGTGGCCTTTGCCGTCACTTACTATGGCCCGTCCCTGGCCAAGAGGGTGGGTGAGCGCCGGGCGCTGATGGTCTTCTTCGTGATCAGCTTCCTGGCCGCCACCGTGGCCGGCGTCTTCGGCGCCTTCATCAACAAGGTTGCGCCCATTCGCTAGACGCATTCGAGATGACCTGGACAATACAGAGAGAGACGAACATGGCTACTCAAACCAACGCCCCCCGCACCGAAGACCTGCCCAATGGCCCCGTGGCCGCCGCCTTGGTCGCCGGCGGCATCGGCGCCGCCGCCATCGGCCTGCTCACCACCCTGGCCGAGGCCTCCGCCGGCCTCAAGAACGCCCTTAATTGGTACAACCCGGTCGGCCCGCTGACCGGCAAGTCGCTGCTGGGCGTGATCATCTACCTGGTGGCCTGGGCCGTGCTGCACGTACTGTACCGCGGCAAGAATGTGAACTTCACCCGAGCGGCCGCCCTGGGGTTGGCGCTGCTGGGTGTCGGCCTGATCACCACCTTCCCGCCCTTCTTCGAGCTCTTTGTGGCCGAGTAGGCTGCAGGCTTTAATCCAAACGCAAACCGTCCCCGCGCTGACCGGTGCGGACGGTTTGCGTTTAGGGTGTGCGCGTTGCTAGTCCTTGCGCTGCAGGCGTTCGTTAAGCCGGTGCTCAACCGCATAGGTGGCCAGCTTGATCCGGTTGCTCAAGTGGAGCTTCTCCAGGAGGTGGCTCACGTAGTTGCTGAGCGTCTTTTCGCCCATGTTCAGCGTCTGGGCGATGGCGGCATTGGACTTGTCGCCGGCCACCTTCGCCAGGACTTCCAGCTCACGCTCGGCCAGATCGCGAAAGGCGTCCACATCGGCCTGGCGCTCGGCCTCGCGCACGCGGGCGATCAGGCGCGCGGTCGGCGAGCGCTATGACGCCAACGCGGTGGCGCGCCTCGACAGCGAACGCACAGGGGCTGCCGCGGCAAGACCGACACAGCACTAGCGCCGGACCGGATCCTTGACGCCGCGGAAGCCGTGCTCCGCCGCTTCGGACCGGCCAGGGCCACCGTCGTCGATGTCGCTCGGGCGCTGGGCGTCAGCCACGGCAGCGTCTACCGGCATTTCCCGAGCAAGGGCGCGCTCCGTGACGCGATGACCGAACGCTGGCTCGCCCGTGTCTCGGAGCCGCTCGCGGGGGTGGCCGGCGCGGACGGCCCGGCCCCGGCGCGCCTGTGCCGCTGGCCTGATGGCCTGATCGCTTCCAAGCGGCGCCGGACGCTGGACCATCCCGAGCTGTTTGCCACCTACATGACGCTCGTCGCAGATTCGCGTGATGTGGTCAAGGCCCATGTCCAGCAGCTTGTGGGCCAGATCGCCCGGATCATTTCCTACGGGGTCGCGCGCCGAGAATTTGCGGTCGCCGATTCCGTCGCCGCCGCGCGGGCGGTGGTCGACGCCACCGCCCGCTTTCACAATCCGGCGCACGCGGCGGAGTGGTCCGATCCGAGCATTGACGCGGCGCTCGAAGGGGTCTGGTCGCTCCTCCTGGCGGGGCTTGGCGTGCGCTCCGTCTCGGGCTGACGGCCCACGCACGTAGAAACGCCAACCGGGCACCCTAAGGTGCCCGGTTGGCTATCTCGAAGCGTTACGGCCTGGCCTATTCGGGCCGGGTGTAGGCGCTTACGTCGCCGCCGACATCTTGAATGCTGTCGTACAGGACCTGGAGGATGTACTTGCCATTATGGGCGAAGGCACCGGGATCCTTCTGGCTGTACTGGAAGTTGTAGGCCGCGCGCAGCAGGCGTGGCGTCCAGGAGGCATACTGGCCGTCGCTGTTGACTTCGTCAGGTTCCGCCTCGCCGTTGTCGTTGGCGTCAACGAAGAAGTACGGGTGGCTGTGTGAGTCGTAGACGATGCCCGCGCCGGCCGTTTCGGTCGCGTAAGCTTGGATCGCGGCGTATAACGCGTCCTGCAGGGTCGTAACTTCGCTGGCGAGCCCTTCGGCGACGTCGCCGTCGCCGTCGTAGTCAACCTCCGACATGCGGATCTCGCGGACGTCTTCGACGTTCTTGTGGCACTGGGTGCAGTCGTCGAACCGAATCTCCAGGGCGTGCGTCTGGTGGCACTCGGTGCACTGCGTCGGGCCGAGGTCGCCGTGGCCGAACTGGCCCAGGTAGGTCTTGCCCTCATATTGGTAGGCGCCCTTGGCTACGTCCCCGAACAGGGTGGCGCCGGCCGCGAAGTAGTGGACGTTGCGGAATTTCAGGCTTTCGCTGACTTCGTCGTCGCCCACGCCGGCGCCGGCGATGGCGGAGTTCACGCTGGTGGTCGACTCACGGCCCTGGTGGCAATTGATGCACAGATTGGAGTCGACGCCTTCCCCAAAGCTGACTGTGGCGCCCGAGGGGAAACGGACTTCATTGACCGGATAGCGGGTGAAGGCCTGCAGGTCGTTGTGGCAGTTCTCGCACAGGAATCCGTTGGAGGCGGGCGCGGCGATGTTCGCATTGTTGGCCAGGAAGGTGGACAGGCCATTGCCAGAGTGACACTTGGCGCAGGTGCCCGGCACGGTGCCGCCCTCGGCGTCCCAATGGCGGAAAGCTTCCTCCGAGCCGGCAAAGTGGCCGGGATCAATCCGGTGCATGCCTGCCATGTCCACCGGTTGGGACAATTGGCTGCTGAGGTCCTCGATGGAGTCGTACAGCAACTGGATGATGTACTTGCCGCCGTGGACATAGGCGCCGGGATCTTTGAGCGAGGCTTGGAAGTTGAAGGCGGCCTTGGCTAGCCGGCCGGTCCAGGCATTGTAGCGGGCATCGCTATTCGCTTCACCCTCGTCAAGCGTGCCGTTGGCGTTTGCGTCTATGAAGAAGTAGGGATGGGCGAGCTCCGCATATACAAGCGGTGTGCCGGCGACCTCGCTGGCGTAGGCCTGCATAGTCTGATACAGCTGCTCGCGCAGGGTCTCGATCTCGTAAAAGATGCCCTCCTCAATGTCACCGTCGCCATCATAGTCCACGGCCGAACTGGCCATGCGCACGTTACGGACGTCTGCGGCCGAGCCAACGGCGTGGCAGCCGGCGCAGGTATCAACCTTGATTTCCAGGCTGTGCGGGTCGTGGCAATCGGCGCAGCCATCCACGCCCCGGGCGTGTTCGAACAGAACGTCGTAGCTCTTGCCGGCGTATTCATAGCCGCCCTTGACCTGCGTGCCGTACCGGGCGACGGCGGCAGCAAAATAGTGGATGTTGGTGAAGCCCAGGTCTTCGCTGGTCGTATCGTCGTCGCTCAGGCCGGCTTCCTGGATGGCCGCATCCACCTGCACGCCCGAAGCGCGGCCCTGGTGGCACTGCATGCAGCGTGCTTCGGGACCCAGGGTGGTCACTTCGGCGCCGGACGGGAACGCGACGGTGCGCATCGTCTGCGTGGCGGTGTTGTGGCAGGCCTCGCACGTGATTACATCCTCGATCGGGGCGGGATTCTCCACTGAGCCGGCCGCGCTGCCGTCGGCGCCGATAAAGTCCTGATAGCCTGTGCCGCTATGACAACGCGCGCACTCCGGCGGGACTTCGGCCGGGTCCTCTTCGTTCCAGTGCACGAAGGCTTCGGCGGACTTGTCGGCGTGGGCGGAGGCCAGCCACATTTCCAGAAAGGGCGCCTGGGCCGCGGGCTCGACGGTCACGGGCACTTCCACCTGGCGAGTGACCTCCACTGGGACTTCAATCGTGACCTCGACGATCTGAGCCGGGGCCGGGGTGGACCGTTGTTGGCACGCCGCCAGGAGCAGCACTCCGGCCAGCAGTACGACCGCCAGAAGAAAAAATGACTTTCGGCTCATACCCACTCTCCCTGGGAACACGCCTATTAATACCGTGTGAAGTATAGCACAATATGCCGGAAAGTAGATTCCCGCAAGGGCGCAAAGTTTCTGGCGAAAGTGGGTGATGGGTTCAATACCCGGATAGGTAGTGGCGGTGCTCATCGTGATGGGTTGGGAGCCACTCGATGGAGGATAGCAAGCGCATGCTGGCGCGCATGGCCGCGGCTCATGGCAGTGGCCAGGGTCCGCCTCACACTTGGGGCTGAGTCTTGATCAAGCCGGTGCGCACGGCGTAGGCGACGGCTTCTGTACGGTTGTGCACGGCCAGCTTTTGAAGGATGTTCTTGATGTGGAACTATGGTGTTCTCGCTGCGCGACATCGCCTGGCCGATGGCCTTGTTTTGGGCTTCCGCTGACTGGAACTGACGGCGGCGCAGCAGCAGGCGGATGGCGGTGGCTTTAGTCTGAACGTAGCCCAGCACTTGGCGCAGGCCATCGTGCAGCTCGCGGGCGATCCGCTCGCGCTCCGCGAGGATCGCCTGGTGGCTCTGGTCGCTGCGCGCCCGCTCATCATGCACGTGGCTCTCAGGCTGTTCGGCCATGTGATTGAAGGTACCGGCCAGCCGGCCGATCTCGTCGAAAGGCCCAGCGGCGGGCAGGCGGGCGCCAAAGTCACCGGCGACATAGGCGGCCGGCGGGCCGCGAAAGGTGATGATGCGCTTCACCACGAGCCGGTGCAGCAGCCCGCACGGCCCGGCACCCACGATGAGCGTCAGGCCAAGCCAGATGCCCAGATCGGATCCAGGTCGCGCTAGGCATTTGGCTGAAGAATGCGCATGGGAATGTCCACCAGGAGCACGCTCAAGTGTGCCGCCGGCCACGTGGCCGGCGGCACACTCCGGCTCATTGGCGATGGGCACCGCCACGCGCACGCTCTCCTTGTCGCTGGTGACGACCGCGGCCGGCGGCGACCCGGTGGCACGTGTTGCAGCCCGCCTCGCTGACTGGTGCACGACGGCGGCCGGGACGGGACCGCTGTCCACCCAGGCCTGGCCTTGCGGGTCGACGATCTGGGCGCGGTCAATGGTCTGCTGCCGGCGGATATCGCCAAGCGCCTGCCGAACCAGAGGCGTGTTATTGGCCAGCAGCGCTGGCCGCAAGCCGCCGACCAGTACCCGACCGAGCTGCGCGGCGGCCAGACGCGCCTGCGCCTGGAGCAAATTGCGCTCGCGCCAATAGCGCTCGATGGACAATGCGCACAACACCAGCAGGATGGGCAGGCCCACTCCCAGCGCGACCCGCGCGCCCAAATTGTTGCGCACCCGGTCCCCTAGACCGCCCCACGCGGAGCGAACGCGAAGCTCGAACGACATAGAACCCATTTCTCGCTGGCCGCGCCGTGCTGAACCGCCCGACTGGCGCATGCCTGCGACGGCCGTGCGGCGAGCGACACTATTTCTGCGGCGCGCCAGCGGTTATCCATTCCCGGAGCACCTGCATTTCAAACTCGCTGAGCTGGCCGGGGTGCGGCTTGACCATCTTGAGCACCACCGGGCTCTGGTCCGGATCGCCCGGAATGACGATCGGCCCGTTCCGGCTGCCCTGCATCAACAGTGCATACGTAGAGACATCCAGCCCAGCGGCGCCGCCGTGGCAGTCCAGACACTTCGTTTGAAAGACGACTTCCAGGCTGCCGTCCCATACTGGCCGCAGCGCGATCGCCGTAGCCGTTGGACGGGGGGTGGGCAGGGGCGTCGGGGTGAGCGGGTCGAACGCCGCGCCCGGCTCCGCGCCGCGGTCCACCGTCGCCAGGGCCGTCTCTTCAAACGTCACAAACCGGTAGACGCCGACCAGCAGCACGAGGGTCAGAACGGCGGCGACGGGCAGGTATTGGCCTCGGCGGCGCTGCAGCTCCGCCGGCGGCACCGGGCGCTCGGCGACGCCCGCCTGGATGTCGGCCAGCTCGCGCGGATGCTCCTCGACCATCTCGTGCTCGGTTATCCGTCCGGTAAAGATGCTTTTGTTGAAGCGGCGGACGTGCACGTGGTACATATGCCAGACGATGATGGCCAGCACCGCCAGTAGCGCCTCGCCGCCGTGGGCGGCCAAGGCCGCCGGCACCGCCTGGCCAGGAAGCAGGACTGTGGTGGCAATCGGGTTCCACAGCATGAAGCCGGTCACCACCATCACCGCCGTGCCCCAGACAAAGGCCCAATATTCGGCCTTCTCGCCGAAGGTGTAGCGGCCGGCCGGCGGCGGCGCCTTGCGCCGGCCCAGGTTGTACAGGAAGGCGTTCCAGGCGTCCGACACGTCCTGCCAGCCGGGCAGCATGCTCAGGCGGGAGCGCTGGACGAAGACTTTGTAGCTGACCACCGCGAGGTGATACATGACCTCGAGCATCAGGGCCGTCGCGGCGACCCGGTGGATGACGCGCACGAATTCAATGCCGCCCATCAGCGCGATCAGGGTCCGGCCGGCGCCGGTGTCGGCGTACATTTGAGGCAGGCCGGTCAGTGCCAGGAGGACAAAGGTCACCACCGTGACCAGGTGCTCGATCCGTTGCGCCAGGGTGAAGCGCACGTGCGTCTGGCCCTTGCTCATTTCTGCCCTCCAGCGTTCGCGCGCTTGCGGCGGCGCAACATCAGGCGGCCGAAATCAGTCACGACGAAGAGAGCCATGCCGCCAATGACGGCCGGAATGAAGAAGCGGTAGAACAGGTTAACGTAGTACACAAGCGGGTGTCGCTCGGGCGTCGGCATATAGTGGCTGAGCCAGGCGTCTGGGAAGTTGGCCGAGGCCGTGGGGTGGCATTTCTGGCACGTCGCCAGCAGGTTCTCTTTGATCACGGCCGATTGGGGGTCGTCCGCCGCGCGAATGTCGTGGACGCCATGGCAATCAATACACAGGGCGGTATTAGGCGCCTGGTCGGGCGTCTGCTGCTCGAAGAGCGTCGTGGTCGTGCCATGGAAATCGGCGACGTAGGTGCTCAGGACATTGGTGTTCAGATCATACGGCGCCATCTTCTCGGGGTCGGCATGGCACTTGGCGCAGAGCTGCGGCGACTTATTGAGGAACTCGGTGCTGCGCGGATCGCTGATCGTGTGCACCCCGTGGCAGTCAATGCAGATCGGCACGTCGCGGCTGTTGGATTCGGCCAGGGCCATGCCATGCACGCTGCTGCGGTAGTCCTGGGCGATCCCGCTATGGCAACGGGCGCAGGTGGTGACGATTTGCGAGCGTGGCAGCACCTGTTCGTGGTAGTGCGGGTTGTGGCAATCGGCGCAGGTGGCGGCGTTTTCATTGCCTTCAGCGCGCAGCCGGGCATGAATGCTGTCCCTCTGCAGTGTCGTCTGTGTTTCGTGGCATTCAATGCATGTCTGCGAGAACTCGTCAGGCACTTGCCGCAAATTTTCAGACTCCAAGGGCGGATGCGGGTAGGTGGTGATATCGCTGTGACACTTAACGCAGCCCACCTCTGCCTGCCCGTGCGCGGAAGCGGCGAATGCGTCCGCGTCTAATGTGACGTAAAGCTGCTCCCCACTCGGCAACCTCATGACCAGGTCGGGGGCGGTGTGGCAGTCCAGGCATTGCTGGTCGTCCGCAATGGGGATGGCCTCCGGGATCGGGGTGGCCTGCTGTGACGGCGGCGCCGCCTGCGGTGCGGCGAAGGCGCTGCGCGCCGCGAAAATGCCGGTCAGCAGAAGGCAGGCCGTAAGCGCAGGGGCCCAACGCGGGATGGACACGGGCATTGGCGTCACCTCCTAGATGCGGTCAACGCGGCCTGACCGGCGCGAGCCGGATTGGCGTGGACGGTCAATAATGGTCGAGGCCAATTCCATCCATTTTTCGGCCGAGATCACCGAACCAATGGTGCAGTTAGCCGTCCATACGAGATCATAACACTAACTAGCAGCCTGTCGGAGAGACGGGTATCTCGCCAAAACTCCCGCCACATGCGCCCAGCGGCGACATATGCCGCCTGCATATGGGGCAACGAAAGCACATAATGTGTTCACTCCGACAAACTTCTAGGCGAATTGTTGCCAATCCGCAGCGCAATCTGGTTTAGGCCAGCGGTATCATGGTTTTCCGCCCAGTCGGCCCGCGCTGTCATGGTATCGTTCCGCCGTAGCGGCGAACAGTGAGGAATGTCACCCTTATGGGCGTACAGGTGCACGGTGGTTGAGAACGTTTGTCATGCTGTCCTGATGACAAAGTTCACGTGTGATCACCGACAAGCGGCTTGTCGCGAACGCACGGGGTAAGGGTCGGCGTCGGTACGCTTGTTTGGTCTGCGGGGCGTACCCAGTATCTCGGCAGGACAGCCCAAAAAGCCGGCGCCGTCTCTCATTCAGGGTCGGCTTTTCACGTGTGCATCGAGCAACTTCTGCGCCGCCTCGGTCACACGCGCGGCCGGATTGTCCGCGCCAAACATGCGCACGGCCATGAAGGCGCCGTCCATCAGCAGCACTAAATGGTCGGCGAGCATTTTGGGCGAACGGGCCCCCGCCTGTCGGGCCAGTTCGCGGAAACGAGCGCGCACTGCCTGCTTGTGCTCGAGCGCCACCTGGTGGCCTGGATGCTCGCGATCAGGGAAATCCACTGCCGCATTGAGGAAGGGACAGCCGTAACACGTCGGTTTGGTCACCAGCTTCTCCAGCGACCGGAAGAAGCCCAGGAGTTGTCCGCGTGCTCCCCCAGCGGACACAGCCGTAGCTTCGTCGAACCAGGCCCAGAACTTCTCGTTGCTGTCCCTGAGATACGCAACGATCAAATCGTCTTTCGACAGGAAGTGGCGATAGAGCGTCATCTTGCCCACGCCGGACTCAGCCACGATGGTGTCAATCCCCACTGCCCGGAAGCCGTCGCGAAAGAAGAGCGCGGCGGACTTGGCTTTGGCGTTCCTGCCATTCCAGCCAGACCAGAAAACAGTCGCCGAGCATGACCAGGGCCGCGTTGCGGTGAAAGCCAATCCACCCGTCTGCAACGGCTCGCCGTTGAGCGGGTGCAGGCAATCGACCCTGGTTCTGATCCCAACCCAAGAGCTCCTTGGCTTCTTCATGAAACTGCTCGACCCAAGCGCGGCGATGAGCATACTCGGCCACACCTGCCCCCACCGCAGGTGCCGGGGTGGCCGCCAGCGGGGTGTCGGCCGGGAAGTTGCTCCAGAAATATTTCGGATCACCGGCCTGACCCCGGCCTGGGCGCTGGCCGATCAGCCAACCCACGTGGCGTGTGCCATCCCCATCCACGCGCCAGCCGCCGATGGCCACGAATTTGGCCCGTAGCCAGCCGATGCTGCCTTCGCGCCAGCGGATCGTCAGCCACTGCCCGCGCGAGACCTCATCCAACAAAGCCTCCGCCCGCTGGCCACGGCCCGGCGCGCGCCGGGCCGTGACCACGCTAAAGTTCGCGCGGACGGCCACCACCCCCGCTCGCCGCGAGCCTCCAAACCGTTCAGAAAGGCCGGTTTATCGCCATAATCGGCGGCCGCTCCCACACCGGCATGCTTCACCCCCAGGCGTTGGCCTGATCCAGCAGGTCCAGGGCGATCTCGGCCTTCGTTTGGAAACGGATGTCCGCCGGCACCCGCGCCTTCTTACGGCGGTCGGGATCGTTGGCCCAGCTTTCGGGCAAGTACAGCCGGGTCGCCACCGGCCAGGCCAGCGTGCGCTCGGCGTAGTGGCAGGTGACCGTCACCTGGCAGTTGGCCACCTTGCCCAGCGTGCCCGACGCGCAGCGTGA
>CAYUYN010000116.1:0-10419 GCA_964449185.1 uncultured Anaerolineales bacterium
GCCTTCTGCAACTCGCCCCCCGTCCGAAATGCGCCCCGCCGCAACCTCCCGCCGCCCTCCCACGTCTAACCGTGGTAGACTCTTTCCCACGAGAAAGCGCCTGCCATCCCCATGACCACCGCCACCGCCGCCGCCTGCGCCAATATCGCCTTCATTAAGTACTGGGGAAACCGAGACGAAAAGCTGCGTCTGCCGGCCAATCCCTCGCTGTCCATGAACCTGGCCGGGCTTGAGACTGTTACCACCGTTGAATTCGTCGACGGACAGGAAGGCGATGTGGTGGTCATCGGCGGGGAGGCCCAGACCGGGCCCGCGCGCGAGCGCGTCGTGGGCCACCTGGACCTGATTCGCGGGCTGGCCGGGGTCACGCAACCGGCGCGGGTCGAGTCGCGCAATAACTTTCCGGCCGGCGCGGGCATCGCCTCGTCGGCGTCGGCGTTTGCCGCGCTCACCCTGGCCGCCACCGTCGCCGCCGGTCTGTCGCTGGACGAGCGCGCCTTGACGGTGCTGGCGCGGCAAGGCTCCGGCTCCGCGGCGCGCAGCCTCCCGACCGGCTTTGTGGAGCTGTGCGGCGGTCCGGAAGTCACCTCCGAGGCAGCCTACGCCTACTCGATCGCCCCGCCCGACCACTGGGCCTTGGTGGACGTCATCGCCGTCGTGAGCCAGCAGCATAAGGCGGTAGGCTCCACCAGCGGCCACGCCCTGGCGCGCACCAGCCTGCTCCAGGACGCGCGCGTGGCCACTGCCGCCGACCGTCTGGCGCGCTGCCGCCAGGCCGTGGTCAGCCGCAACTTTGGGCAGCTCGCCGACATTGTCGAGAACGACTCGAACCTGATGCACGCGGTGATGATGACCTCCAGCCCGGCGCTGTTTTATTGGGAGCCGATCACCCTGGCCATCATAAAGTCGGTGCGCCGCTGGCGGGCGGAAGACAACCTGGCCGTATGCTACACCATCGATGCCGGCCCCAACGTGCACTGCCTGTGTACGGCCGAGGCGGCCCCCGAGGTGGAGCGGCGGCTGCGCGACAACCTGGATGTCACGCGCCTTCTGGTGGCCACGCCGGGTGGACCAGCGCGCCTGCTGAGCTAAGGACGTTAATGCGGCTCTTACTTGTATGCCTCCCTCGCGGGCATTATAATTAGCCGAACAATTCGCCTGGTCTTAGACCGTGAGGCCCGTATGAGCATATCCGGCATTGGTAGCTTTATCATCTTCCTAATCGTCCTCGGCGGGCTCGTGTTTATCCACGAGCTCGGTCACTTCCTCACCGCCAAGCGGCTTGGCATCCACATCGAAGAGTTTGGCATTGGCTTCCCGCCGCGCCTGCTGGGCCTGGTGCGCGACGCCAACGGCAAGCTGCGCCTGGTGGTCGGGCAAAAGGTGCCCAAGCCGTCGGAGCTGGGCGGCCCGCGCACCATCTACTCGCTCAACGCCATCCCCCTCGGCGGCTTTGTGCGGCCGGCGGGCGAAGACGACCCGCTGACCCCCGGCGGCCTGGCCGCGGCGCCCAAGCTCCACCGCATCGCCGTGCTGGCGGCCGGCTCGGGCTTCAACCTGCTGTTTGCCTTCCTCATCTTCCTCATTGGCTTCCGCGTGGGCTGGCCCGACCGCGTGGTGGTGAACCGCGTGGTGGCTGACACCCCCGCCGCCGTGGGCGGCCTGCTGCCTGAAGACGTGGTGTTCAGCGCCAACGGCAAGGACATCCACTACTCGCAGCAGCTCAGCGACGTCATTTACGGCAACCGGGGCCTCCCGGTGGACCTGGTGGTGCTGCGCGGCGACCAGCAGTTGGAGCTGGAGATTACGCCGCGCACGGAGTGGCCGGCCAACGAAGGGCCGATGGGCATTGAGATGCGGCCCGACATTGTGGAGAACTACAGTTGGCCCCAGGCCGCCGTGCGCGCCGGCCAGGAATTGGGCTACCAGTTCCAGGTGCTGCTGGAGCTGCCCGGGCGTCTGCTGCGCCAGGAGATCCCGCTGGCGGCCGTGCGCCCGATTGGCGTGGTGGGGCTAAACGACCTCACGGCACAAGCGGTCAACCAGGCCCAGGCCATCGATCAGTGGTTCCCCGTGCTCAATTTGATCGGCCTGGTGAGCGTGGCGCTGGCCACCACCAACCTGCTGCCCCTGCCCGCGCTCGACGGTGGCCGCATCTTGTTTGTGCTGATCGAGGCCATCCGCGGTCGGCGGGTGGACCCGGCCCGCGAGGGTTTGGTGCATCTGGTGGGAATGGTCATGCTGCTGATGCTGATGGCGATCATCACGTATCAAGACATCTTCAATCCCATCATCCCCAGGTAAGGCCATGACCACCTCGCCCGCCGCACCCGATTTTTCGACCGTCCTCGAGCGCCTGCGCAACACCAACCGGCCCTTCCCGCCCGCCAGCTTGTTTCACCTGTCAGACCTATCCAAGCCAGACCTGGCGGCGCTGGAGACGGTGTGGGCCGACCTGCCCACCGAGCGCCGTCACAATTTGCTCCAAGGCCTGAACGACCTGGCCGAGGCCAACTTTGAGGTGTCGTTCGATTCAGTCTTTCGCCTTGGTCTGGAGGACGAAGACTCCGGCGTGCGGGCCACGGCCATCCGCGCCTTGTGGGAGTCGGAAGACCCCACCCTGATCGCGCCGTTTATCGACTTTATGCAGCACGATACGGACCCCATGGTGCGGGCGGCGGCGGCCAGCGCGCTGGGCCGCTTTGTGTACCTGGGCGAGCTGGAAGAGCTGACACCCCCGCAGAAGCGCCGCGTTGAGGACACGCTGCTGGCCGTGATTGAAGGCAGCGATGAGCTGGAAGTGCGCCGGCGCGCGCTGGAAGCCGTGTCGTATTCCAGCCGCGACGAGGTGCCGCCGCTCATCGTGGACGCCTACAAGTCGGACGAGTCCCAGCTGCGCGTGAGCGCCGTCTTTTCCATGGGCCGCAACGCCGACCGGCCGCGCTGGAGCGAGCAGGTGCGCGCCGAGCTGGAGAGCGCGGAGCCTGAGATGCGGTTCGAGGCGGCGCGCGCCGCGGGCGAGCTGGAGCTGCGCGAAGCCGGCACGGCCCTGGCCGAGCTGCTGGACGACGAAGACACGCAGGTGGTGGAGGCCGCCGTGTGGAGCCTGGGGCAGATCGGCGGCGACTTTGCGCGGCGCACGCTGACCGACCTGCTGGAAAACACTGAGGCTGAAGACGAGCAGGACTTCCTTCAGGAAGCGCTCGACAACCTGGCCTATACGGACGAGGTCAACGCCTTCACGCTCTTTGAGCTGGGCGAGGACGACGAAGACGAGCCCGTGTACGAGTTTGTAGAGGAGGACGACGAAGACTTGGAAGACGCCGCCAGCCTCGACGGCGACCTCAGCGGCCCAGACGACCCCGAAGCAGACACAGAAGACGACGAGTAAGGCCAAACTGGTCTGAGTTCAAAACTCAGGCGGCCCCGGGCGATGCAGCCTGGGGCCGTTTTCGTTTCTCGCCTCTTTTCATCCTTCCGCCTTCCGCCCTCAGCCTTGGGCTCCCCCTCTCCAATCCCCAACTGAATGTCGAGTACAATGGCGCCTGTCTCCCCCCACCCCTGACGCCTGTGAACTCCTATTGGTCCATTCTCTACAACAACATCCTGCCCATCTTCATCGCCGCCGGCGGCGGCTACATGCTCGGCCGCACCGTGAAGCCCGATATCCGCTCGACGGCCCGCCTGGCGTTTTTCCTGTTCAGCCCGGCGCTGGTCTTTACCTCGGTCACCGGCTCCACGCTGTCCGGCACCGACTTCCGGCAGATCGCGGCCTTTACCCTGATCATTATCGGCGCCATGACCGTGGTGGCGCTGGCCTTAGGCGTGGCCCTGCGGCTGGAACGGCGCCTGTTGGCCTCGCTCATCATCGCCTCCATCTTCGTCAACGGGGGCAACTACGGGCTGGCCCTAAATAAGTTCGCCTTTGGCGATGAGGCGCTGGCCCGCGCGGTCATCTATTACACCTTCAGCACACTGGCGGTCTACACCCTGGGCGTGGTAGTGGCGTCGTGGGGCCACCGGCCCCTGCGCAGCGTGCTGCGCCACGGGCTGACCCTGCCGACCACCTGGGCCCTGCTGGCGGCGGGTCTGGTGCGGCTCACCGGTTTCACGCTCCCCCTGCCCGCCGACCGGGCCGTGGGGCTGCTCAGCCAGGCGGCCGTGCCCGTGATGTTGGTCGTCCTGGGCTTGCAAATGGCCGCTGTGCGCGAGTGGCCGCGCGCGCGGCTGGGGCTGATCCTGGTGGCGTCGTTCTTGCAACTGATTGTGGCGCCGCTGCTGGGCCTGGGCCTGGCGCGGCTGATGGGGATGACGGGGCCGACCTTGCAGGCGGCGGTGCTGGAGAGCGCCATGCCGACCGCGGTGATCGCCACCATCCTGGCGGTCGAGTATGACCTGGACAATGCCTTTGTGACCGGCGCGGTGCTGGTCTCGACTCTGCTGAGCCCGCTCACGTTGACGCCGCTAATTGCCTACCTGCAGCGCTGATGAACCGTCCCCTGCCGCCCCCCCACCGCGTTGCGCGCCGCCTGCCGCTCTTTTTGCGCGGCCTGGCCTTGCTCGGCATGGCCTTGCTGGCTGCCGCCGGGCCGGCGCTGGGGGCGGGGCCGCGCCAGCGGTTGGTGGCGGCGCAGGGCGGCATCACGGTGTTGGACCAGCCGCCGCCGACGGTGGTGTTTGGCGAAGTCATTGTCTTTGAGATAGCCGCCCACAGCGACGAGGCCATCACCGGCATTACACTCCACCTCCAGGCCGGCCAGGAGCCGGCCTTCACCTGGCAGGCGGTGGACTTTGAAAGCGGGCCAGACATCCAGGCGCGGGCCACCGTGGACTTGGCCGCCGCGGCGCTGCCGCCCTTTAGCCCGGTGTCGTATTGGTGGGAGATCGAGGCCGGCGACGGCGCCCGCCTGAGCACCCCGCCCGCCTCGTTCTACTATGAAGACGATCGCTTCGAGTGGCAGCGGCTGGCACAGGGGGCGCTGACGGTGCACTGGTACGCGGGCGGGGCAGACTTTGGGCAGGCCGCGCTGGACACGGCCAACGCCGCCTACAGCGAGGCCAACCGCGACATCCGCGCCCCATTGCCCGAGCGGCTGGACCTATACCTCTACGCCAACGCGCGCGATGTGCAAGCGGCCCTCCAGCGCGTGGGGCACGTCTGGGCCGACGGCCACGCCGACGTGGACCTGGGCGTGCTGATCGTGGTGGTCGCGCCCGACCTGAGCGCCGAGTTCAACCTCCGGCGCGAGATCCCGCACGAGCTGACGCACATCCTGGTCTACCGGGCCACCGGGGCGAATTATTCCAAGGTGCCGGTCTGGTTCAACGAGGGCCTGGCCGGGATGAACCAGGCGCAGCGCGAGCCAGACTTCCCCGCCGTGTTGGCCGCGGCCCGCGACGCGGGCGACTTTCTTAGCTTTGCCGCGCTGTGCGGGAGTTTCCCCGCCGACCCGGCCCAGGCGCGGCTGGCCTATGCCCAAAGCGAGGCGCTGACGCGCTACGTGCGCGACCACTACGGCTCGGAACGCGTATTTGAGCTGCTCACGGCCTATGCCCAAGGGGCCGCCTGCAGCGGGGGCGTGGAAAACGTCCTGGGGGTGTCATTGGAGCGTCTGGAACAGGACTGGCTCGACGAGTTTGTGGCGGACCCGGCCGCGGCGCGCTGGCAACTTCTAGCGCCCTGGCTGGTGCTGGCGGGGTTGGTGCTGCTGGGGCTGGGTGCCTTTACGGTCGGTATCCTGCGGAATAAGTAGCGAGGCGGGGAGTGAGCGCGCCTGGCCCTGCGCACTTTCCTTAAACCCGCATGGTATAATCCCGCCGTGTTCCGCTTGTCGGCCAGGCCCAATTGAGCGCCCAGTCCGAACGCCTGCACGCCGTGGTGCGTGGGCGCGTGCAGGGCGTGAGCTTTCGCTACTACACGCAGGCAGAAGCGCTGCGCCTGGGCCTGACGGGCTGGGTGCGCAACCAGCGTGACGGCACGGTGGAAGTGACAGCCGAAGGCCCCCGCGCCACCCTGGAACAACTGCTGACCTTCCTCAACCGCGGCCCCACGGCCGCGCGGGTGGCCGCGGTGACCCCCGCCTGGTCACCCGCCACCAACGAATTCCGCCTCTTTGATATCCGGTGACTGCCAAAGCTCAGGCCTTCCACCCCAACCCCCAACGCGTCGCCTGGACCGTGCTGCTGACGGCGTTCTTTGCGTTTGTGGCGCTGGGCGGCACCCTGCTGGTGGGCGGCTCGTGGTGGCTGCGCAACGCCTCGGTCGACCAGACCGTGGCGCCGGTTTACAGCGGCACGGTGCTGGTGACCCGTCCGGGCACCACCCTGCCCCAGGCCAACCCGCCCGATGTCCCCGTCCAGTCCACGATTGCCACGGATGACAATGTCCAGGCGAGCCTGACCTTTTCGTCCGCTGACGGCCAGGCGGTGGTAGCCACGGTGCAGGTGTTTGGCGGCAGCACGGTGCAGATCGTCCAGGCCGACAGCCCGCGCTTCAGCACCGGCATCCACCCGCACCGCATCATCCTGCGCGTGACCGGCGGCCGCGTGCGGACCTTTGTGGGCGTGGACGTCGACCGGCCAATCGTCATCGAGATCCAATCCGCGCCCGGCGCCGTAGCCGTGTTGGAGGTGCCCGGCAGCAACGCCGAGGTGGAGGTCACCGCCACCGAGAGCATGGTGACCGTGCGCGAGGGCCAGGCCACGGTGCGCGCCAACGACGACGCGGTGGTGCTGGCCAAGGACGAGCGCACCGAGGTGCCAACCGGCGCCAGCCCCGGCGACCCCGTGCCCGCCGAGCGCAACCTGATCCGCAACGGCAACTTTGACGACGACCTGGACGGGGAATGGACGCCCGACATCCGCCTGCCGGCCGACCCCAACGAGATGGCCGGCACCGTGGACCCGGTGATCATCAGCGGCCGCCGCACGATCCGGTTTCAGCGCACCGGCACCAACTTTGGCCAGGTGGGCATCACCCAGAACGTGGACCGCGACGTGCAGGGGTACACCACACTGCGGCTGCACATGGATGTCATGATCGCCGCGCAGGACCTGAAGAACTGCGGTGCGCTCGGCTCGGAATGTCCGCTGATCGCGAAGATCATCTACGTGGACATTTACGGCAACACGCAGGAATGGCTGCAGGGTTACTTCTACGACTACGACCCCAACCTTCTCACGCACTGCGCCACCTGCCCCACGCAGTGGCGCCACGAGCAATGGCCCAAGAGCAAGTGGCAGCCCTACGACTCTCCCAACCTGCTGGAGATCTTCAACGCCACAGGTACCCCCGCGACGACCATCCGCTCGATCACACTCTACGCCTCGGGCCACACGTTTTCCAGCTTTGTAACGGATGTGCAGTTGTTGGCCGAGTAAGCGGTTGTAACTGGGCCTAATAGCAAACCTGCCGGGTCTTGAAGACCCGGCAGGTTTTTTGTTTGGAGACCCGGGTGATCGTTTCAGCTATTCGGCGTCGCCGGCGATCCGGTCGCCAGATCGGTGCGGGCGCCAATTTGCGCGGGAATTTCGGTGAGCGTGCCATTTTCATTGCGCCAGGTCTCGCCGCCAAAGCCGGACGAGGCCGACACGACAAACGAAAAGGCCGCGCCCAGCCCGGGCAGCGAGCGCAGGTGCTGGTAGTAGCGGGCGTACTGCTGCCCCTTGAGGCGCTTGTCAACCAACGGGTCCGCATTGCTGAACTCGGTGATGAACAGCACCTTGTCTGGGAAGCGGCGGCGATACTCGAGGTAGCCCAGGCCGCCGGCCGCCGAGTTGAGCTCTTGCTCGGAGACCCAGTAGCAGTGCAGCGCCACCCAGTCGGCGGCGCGGCAGGCCTCGTCGGAGCCGTCGAGGAAGTCGAGGGCCCGCATGCGCAGGCCATCGATGTGCTCGCCGGGTGACAGGCCGGGGTAGCCGAGCAGGGCCTGGGGGAACTGCTGCTTGAGGCGGACGCGAACGTCCAGGAACCAGTCGCTGAATTCGCGGCCGTTGTTCCAACTGGAGGTCCAGCCCTCGGGCCGCAGGTTGGGCTCGTTGTGGATCTCGAAGTAGCGCACACCGCGCTGGTAGAACGGCTGCATGTCGGGCGCGAGCCAGGACACGAATTCATCCGGCCGCACGCGACGGCCATCGAACGAGGCGAACAGGCGCACCATGAGGAAGATGCGGCTGTTGAAGGCGCGCAGCCGGTCGACGTCCTCGGGCGCGGCCGTGGACATGAGCTTAACGGCCTCGACGCGGGCCCGGGTCAGCGCGGGGTAGTCCGCATTCTGCATGCGGCCATCGGCCCGGCCATGCACGCCAACCAGGCAAAAGCCGGGCGGCCAGGGGAACTGCACCGGCGGCGAGGGCGCCGGGGTGCTGTCGGGCCAGACCATGTAGGGGGTCGGGTCAATGATGTCGTTGGGGTACGTCGTCAGGCCGGCCGCGCTGGCGCCGGCCTGCTTGAGCGTCAGGTGCAGATGGTCACCGGACGAGTTGCCGGTGGAATCGCACAAGCCGATGACTTGGCCCTCGGGCACTGTGTCGCCCACCTTGACCAGCACCTGGCGCAGGTGAGCGTAAACCGTGAGGTAGCCATCCCGGTGCTGGAGGCGCACGCTGTGGCCATAGGGCTGGGTGGCCGGATTGCCCTTGTAGACGTCCACGCGCGAGACCGTTCCGGCGGCGCAGGCGTAAATCTTGGCCTGCCGCGGGGCAAAGATATCGAGGCCTTCGTGACCGGGCAGGTTCCAGCGGCGATAAAGCTCGGGGTTCTCGCCAAAGGCCTGGTTAATCTTGGCGTAGTCCGTCGGCCAGCGCAGGCGGAACTCGCCCGGTGCCGCGGCAAAACGCCGGCTGGCGCCGAGACGGTTGTCGAGGGCGGTCTTCAGGTCGTCAGGCGTGCCGCAGACGACGTAGTCCACGCGGACGTCTGGATAGTGCTGGCGCAGCCAGGCCCGAATGTCGCCCTGGGCCGGATAGGCATTGGGCGCGCCGGCGATGGTGATGGTCTGCTGGGGGGCCATGTAGCGCGCGGCCCAATCGGGGTCGGAGGTCGGCGTGGCGCCAAACTGGGCGGCGTAGTCCTTGGCGGCCTCGACCCACTGGAAGTAGTTTTCTTTGGGCAGCAGCAGAATCTGGTAATCGGGCATGGCGGGTTAGCGGATGTATTGGCGCCGCCCAATTTGCGCGGCGATGCCCACGTCGTCACCCGCCTCGTTGCGCCAGGCCCAGCGCGGCGACTCGATGGGGTCGGGTGTGGAGACGACGTAGGAAAAGGCGCCGCCCAGGCCGGGGACATTGCGCAGCAGGCCATAGTAGCGGGCGTACTGGTCGGCCACCACGGACTTGGGCTGGTTGGGGTTGCCAAACTCCGTGATGAACAGGAGCTTCTCGGGAAAATAGGCGCGGTAGCGGGCAAAACCAAGCCCGAGGGCTTGGTCAGCCATCTCGCGCTCGTTGACCCAGTAGGCGTGCAGGCCCACCCAGTCCGCCTGCTGCGCGGCGCTCAGGGACTCCGCCAGGAACAAGGCGGACTCGTAGCGGCCTCCGGCGGCGAAGTTGGGGCCGGGCGAAAGACCGGGGAAGCCATACTGGCACCGCGGGAAGCGCTGGCGATACAGGTGCAGCACGTCGAGAAACCAGCGCCCAAACTCGAAGCCGTCATTCCAACTGCCGCCCAGGCCCTCCAGGCGGATGTTGGGCTCGTTGTGGATCTCGATATAGCGCAGCGACGAGTCGAAGTTGAGCAGCCGCTCCAGGTCGGGCGTGGTCCAATCCACAAACTCCTGGGGCGTAACCTTGCGCGGCCGCTCGGTGGTGCCGAACGAGGCGAACGGCCGGATCATGAAAAAGGTGTTCGGGTTGATCGTCTGGAGCCGCTCGACCGTGGTCAGGGTGGCGTGGGACGTGATCTTGATGGCCTCCACGCGCGCGGTGCGGATGATAGAATAGTCGGCGCCCTCAAGCTCGCCCGAGCTGCGGCCGTGCAGCCCAATCAGCGCCTTGCCGTAAGGCCACAACTGCGCCCAGTCAAACTCGGTCTGCGGGCCGTAGCGCCAACCGTAATAAACGCGCACGTTGAGGACGATCTGCAGGGCTTCGGGCGTGTCGACCGGGATGCGGTCGAGGCGGATGTCGGGATTAGCCTGCTTGATGACCAATTCGAGATCATCCGGCCAGAAAGTGGGCTGGACCAGGGTGACGTGCTGGTAGCCGCGCCAGTCCACCCGCTCGGGGTCGCGCGCGTAGTGGACCATCTGAAAGCTGGCGGCGTATTCCATGACGGCGCTGCCCCAGGCCGAGGCCTCGGCCGGGGTGCGGGCCGGCAGCAGGAAGAGCTGCTCTTCGGGCGTGCCGCCGAGCCTCACGCGCTAAACCCCAGGCCGCGCTCTTTGAGCGAAACGAAGCGGTAGCGGCCAAAGACCAGGTGGT
>CAYUYN010000117.1:0-8869 GCA_964449185.1 uncultured Anaerolineales bacterium
TAGTTATGGTCAACTCCGCCGCCTGCCCTACCTTCTACCGCCTGCCGCCTCGCCCCCAGGCCAAAATTCCCCCGTCACAAATACCCGTTGAACCGCCATTGGATTATGCTAGAATAGGTGTTCGAGTATTTCCCCATAGGTAGCCCCATGCCCCCTTTTCAGCTCAAATCCGACTTCCAAGCCACCGGCGACCAGCCCGAAGCCATCCGGAAGCTCCTCGAAGGTCTGCGCCGCGGCGACAAGCACCAGGTGCTGCTGGGCGCCACCGGCACCGGCAAGACCTTTGCCGTTGCCAACATCGTGAATGAGATCCAGAGGCCCACCCTGGTGATGGCCCACAACAAGACCCTGGCCGCCCAGCTTTACGCCGAATTCAAAGAGTTCTTCCCGCGCAACGCGGTGGAGTATTTCGTCTCCTACTACGACTACTACCAGCCCGAGGCCTACGTGGCCCGGCACGACCTCTACATCGAAAAAGAGACCGAAATCAACGAGGAGATCGACCGGCTGCGGCTGGCCGCCACGGCCTCGCTGCTCAGCCGGCGCGATGTGCTCATCGTGGCCTCGGTTTCGTGCATCTACGGCCTCGGCTCGCCCGACGCCTGGCGCAAGTACATGATCCACCTCCAGTCCGGCCAGTCCTTCCGCCGCAACGCCCTGTTGCGCCAGCTCGTCACCATCCAATACGAGCGCAACGACCTCGACCTCAAGACCGGTTTGTTCCGCGTGCGCGGCGACACGCTGGAGATCCTGCCGGTCGGCCAGCAGAACGGCTTTCGCGTCGCCTTCTTTGGCGATGACATCGAGCGCATCGCCGAGTTCGACATCGTCAGCGGCGAGATCCTGGCCGACCACGAGCACCTGGACATCTACCCCGCCCGCCACTTCATCACCGATGAAGACAAGCTGAAGGCCGCCATCGACGACATCCAGAACGAGCTGGACGAGCGCATCGCTTACTTCAAGCAAAATGAGATGCTGCTGGAGGCCCAGCGCATCGAGCAGCGCACCCGCTACGACCTGGAGATGCTGCGCGAGGTCGGCCACTGCGCCGGCATCGAGAACTACTCGCGCCCGCTCGACCGGCGCGCCCCCGGCTCGCCGCCGCGCACCCTGATCGATTACTTCCCGCAAGACTTCCTGCTGGTCATCGACGAGTCGCACATGACCGTGCCGCAGATTGGCGGCATGTTTGGCGGAGACCGCTCGCGCAAGGAAGAGCTCATCAAGTACGGCTTCCGCCTGCCCTCGGCGCTCGATAACCGGCCGCTCAGCTTTGCCGAGTTCGAGCAGCGCATGGACCAGGTGATTTACACCACCGCCACCCCCGGCCCGTACGAGCTGGGAAAGGCAAACCAGGTGGTGCAGCAGATCATTCGGCCCACCGGCCTGGTGGACCCCGAGGTGGAAGTGCGGCCCATCAAGGGCCAGATCGACGACCTGATCGGCGAGATACGGCAGCGCATTGAGCGCGGCGAGCGCGTGCTGGTGACCACCCTCACCAAGCGCATGGCCGAAGACCTGGCGGACTACGTCATGGAGCTGGGCATCAAGGTCCACTACCTGCACTCGGAGGTCGACACCCTGGAGCGCATCGAAATCCTGCGCGACCTGCGCCTGGGCGTCTATGACGTGGTGGTGGGCATCAACCTGCTGCGCGAAGGCCTGGACCTGCCCGAGGTGTCGCTCGTGGCCATCCTCGACGCCGACAAGGAAGGCTTCTTGCGCTCGGGGACCTCCCTTATCCAGACCATCGGGCGCGCGGCCCGGCACGTCAACGGCCGCGTGCTCATGTACGCCGACAAGATCACCGACTCCATGCGCAAGGCCATTGACGAGACCAACCGCCGCCGCCAGGTACAGGTGGCTTACAACGAAGAGCACCACATCGTCCCGGCCGGCATCGTCAAGTCGGTGCGCGACCTCACCAGCCGCCTGCGCGCCGTGGCCGAGGAAAAGGGCGAGTACAAGGTCAACAGCGCCGCGCAGCTCCCCAAAGACGAGCTGGCGCGGCTGATCAAGGAGCTGGAAAAGCAGATGAAGGAGGCCGCCGTGCAGCTCGAGTTCGAGAAGGCCGCCCTGCTGCGCGACCAGGTCTTCGAGCTGCGCCACGCCCTGGTGGATAAGGATCCCGCGATCCCGCAGTGGCAGAAGGCCCAGAAGCTGGCCGAGTTGGAAGACGGCGTCTAACCGTTATTCCGCCAGAGTGCAGACAGGGGGGCGAGAAATGGACGTCGTCCATGTCTCGCCCCCCTGAAAAAATATGGGGCGGGCCAACAGTCAGCAGACCTACTGCTGCAAAAACGGCACGAACAAACTCAGCACCAGCAAGCAGCTCCCAACAATCCCGCACAGAACCACCCCCGCCAGCAGAACCAGGCCCACGATGCGCAGGGGGCTCAGGCCGCCTGAGGCTGGTGGCGGCACAGGCGGCACGCTCATTGCTTCGGCGCTCCCAGGGCCTGCCGCGCCGCTGCGAGCACGGCGGCGTAATCCGGCTCGTCGCCCAGCTTGGGCATGTAGGCCGCGTAACGCACCACATTGTTGCGGTCCACCACAAAAACGCTGCGGCGCAGCCAGCGGCGCTCCTTCATCAGCGCGCCATAGCGCACGCCAAACTCTGTCGCCATGTGGTCGCTGACCACCCGCAGCCGCTCGGCCCCGGCCATGCCGCACCAGCGCTTCTGCGCCACGGGCAGGTCGGTGCTGAGGGTGATGATGACGATGTCCGGGCCCAGGCTTGCGGCCTCTTCATTGAAGCGCCGCATCTCTCTGTTGCAGGTGCTGGTGTCCAGCGAGGGCCCCGCCGCCAGGATGCGCACCTGCCCGGCCGTTTCGGCCAGCGGCGCCACTTCCTGCCACAGATCGCGCCCCGGCCAAAAACCCACCTGCGCGGTGAAGTCGGGCGCGGCCTGGCCCACCTGCACGTCGGCGCCCACGATGGTGGCCGGCTTGCCGCTTAGCTCCATCAGGCCCAGGCGCTCCAAAGGTCCGCCTTTTGCCTGTACGCTCTTCTTAGTCGCGGTCTTCTTACCGGCGGCAGCCCGCGACGGGCTGGCGCTGGGTTTGGCCTTGCGGGAGGTCTTTGCCGCTTTCTTGGTCGCCATCGATTACTCCTGGGTAAGTTCGCACCGAGCGCGCCATTCTAATGCGCGGCCCTTGTATTGACAAGCCAGAACCGGGATGCTATTCTGCCCTTCCTATGAGCCATGACCAGAACAGCACATGATCTTCACTCGTCAGGCCTTGGAAGAACGCGAGGCGCGTGACCTGGCGCCTTACGGCCTTCGCAGCCGCGACTCGCGCGGGCGCGCCTTCCAACCCGACCCCGAACCCGAGGACCGCACCGCCTTTCAGCGCGACCGCGACCGCGTCCTGCACACCACCGCCTTTCGCCGCCTGGAATATAAGACCCAGGTGTTTGTGAACTTTCAAGGCGACTACTACCGCACCCGCCTGACGCACACCTTGGAAGTCGCCCAGATCGGCCGCACACTGGCGCGCGCTCTGGGCGCCAACGAAGACCTGGTGGAGGCCATCTGCCTCTCGCACGACCTGGGCCATCCGCCCTTTGGCCACTCCGGCGAGGTCGCGCTCAACCGGCTGATGCAGGGCTACGGCGGCTTCGACCACAACAAGCAGTCCCTGCGCATCGTCACCGAACTGGAGCGCCGCTACCCGGAATGGCCGGGGCTTAACCTGACGTGGGAAGTGCGCGAGGGCATCGTCAAGCACGAGACCGAATACGACATTGCCGATGCCGGCGCCTTTGAGCCCGACAAGCGCGGCCACCTGGAAGCGCAGATCTGCAATGCGGCCGACGAGCTGGCTTACACCGCCCACGACCTGGATGACGGCCTGCGCTCCAACCTGATCGAGCTGGAAGACCTGGCGGGGCTGGGACTGTGGGAGCGCGTGCGCGCCAGCCTTGGCTGGCAAGGCAACGGCCTGGACGAGCTCAACCGCCACCGCCTCATCCGCCGGCTGATCGGCATTGAGGTGGACGACCTGGTGCAGGCCACCGACGGCCGCCTGACGGCGGCCGGCGTGGCCTCGGTCGAAGCGCTTCAGCGCCTGCCGCACAATGTGATTGGCTGGAGCGACGCGCTCCAGGCGGAGAACCGGCAGCTAAAGCGCTTCCTTTTCGACAACATGTACCGGCACTACCGGGTGGTGCGCATGCAGGTGAAGGCCGAGAACATTCTCAGCGCCCTGTTCAACGCTTACATGACCGAACCCGCCCAGCTCCCCCGCGAGATCCGCCAGCGCGCCGAGGCGCCGGGCGACCAGGCGCGGGCCGTCTGCGACTACATCGCCGGCATGACCGACCGCTACGCGCTGGACGAGCACTCGAAGCTGTTTGATCCGTATACACTGCCGTAGGGGGCGCTGCCTGCACCGCCCCAAACAAACAGAGAGGTATGGTAACCGTGGCTGGCTCCTTTTTGACCCTTGAAGGCGCGCAAAAAGTAAAAGCTGAGATCGAGCATCTGAAGACCGTCAAGCGCGCCGAGCTGGCGGTGCGCTTGCGTGAGGCCAAGCTGATGGGTGACCTGTCGGAGAACGCCGACTGGATCATGGCCAAGGAAGACCAGGCCTTTCTGGAAGGCCGCATACTGGAGCTGGAAGGCGTGCTGCGCAACTCCACGGTCGTGGCCGCCAGCGACGGCCGCGCGCGCGACACCGTGGCCGTGGGCTGCTCGGTCACCGTGCGCGAGCCGGGCGAACCCGACGAGGTGTTCACGCTGGTGGGCGCCAAGGAGGCCGACCCGCGCAGCCGCAAGATTTCCAACGAGTCGCCCATCGGGCGGGCCCTGCTGGGCCAGCGCGTGGGCGACCGCGTCAAGGCCGAAACGCCCGGCGGCACCCTCAACTTCGAGATCATCAAGATCGAAGGTTAAAGCTGAATGAGAACCCGCTCACAAAAAACGACCCGCCACATGGCGGGTCGTTTTTTGTGAGCGGGTTGGGTTGGCTGCGCGGTCAGGCGGTCGCGGCGGGGGCGTGGTTCTTGGCGTAGGCTGCCAGCTCGATGGTCAGCCGCTCGAAGTAGCTGTTCGGGGGCAGCGCGCCGCCGCCGTAGGCCATGTCGACCACGCGGGCAGTCACCACCAGCGAGGCCGTTTCCATCTGCACCACATCGCCCTGTTGCACCAGTCCCGGCTCGCCCTTGGCGGCCAGGCGGCTCTTGAGCGCCTCGTCGCGGAAGGCGTGCTCGCTCATCAACACCTTGGTGACGGTGCGGATGTCGTTTTTGTCGAACAGCCATACCTCAAAGGCCATCACCTTCTTGGGGTCACCGACCCCGATGGTCTCGGAGATGCCCATGCCGCACTCGCCCAGGAAGCTGCCATCCTGCGCGTCGATGCTGAACGAGTCGTCGTACAGGTCGTCACCCAACACATAGGTGGTCATAAACTGCACCACGGGCTGGGTGCCCGTGGGGGAAGGCCCGCTGGGGCCGGCATCAAGACCGGCCCTGGCGGCGGGCGCTGGAGCGCCGCGGCCGCCGGCCATGCGCGGCGTGGTAAAGCGCTTGAGCATGCCTGTGTTGGCGGCGTACCAGACGCCGACCGCGGCCAACAGCAGCACCACCAGCATGCTGCACAGCAGCAGCGGCAAGCGGAAGCGGTCCAGCAGGCTGGCCTGGGCGCCGCCGGGGGTCGTGCCGATCGGGTCCAGCCCGCCCGTCGATTCCAGCACAGCGCGGAGCTGCGCCACGCGGATGGCATCTTCGCCGACCGCGGTGCCCAGGGTGTCCGAGATAACCTGGGGCGCGTCGTCGCCCAGGCGCGCCATCATCTCGGCGGCCCGTTGCGAATCCGGCCGCAGGGCATAGTCAGACGCCACCAGGCGCGCGTACAGCTGCTTGTCCTCGGGCCGCAGATCGGCCACGGTGGCATTCGTCCACGTCACCGGCCACACCCACCACCCCAGCACGACCAGCCCGATCACCAGGCCGGCGCTGAAGGCGACCAAGGCGATGAGCATGGGTTGCTGCTTGAGGAGGTCGGAAGGGCGTTGTGTCGTATTCGTCATGTGTTTTCCCTCACCCGGCTAGGAACATTTGGGCGATTGTAATGCAGTCAGATGGCAAACGCAACTCTAACGACGGGTTGGTTGCAAGGCGCGTGCCAGGTTTTCCGTGCCGGTTTTTCAAGGGCCGCAGCAGAAAGCCCGTCGTCGGGGCGTTCAATGAACGCCCCGACGACGGGCTGGCACGCCTGCGCACTAAGGATGTCGCTGGCCCCGTTTAGGCTACAGGCGCCGGTTCAGCCTCCGGCTCGCTGTCGGGCTGCGGGAGCGAGGCCAGCTCCACCTGCTGTTCGCAGACCAGGCATTGGGCGAAATTTTTGTTGGCCACCACCAGCAGGCCGCCGCAGTTCGGGCAGGGCTGGGGCAGCGGGCGCTTCCAGGAGGTGAAGTCGCAGGCCGGGTAGTTGGCACAGCCGTAAAACACGCGGCCCTTGCGGGTCTTGCGCTCCACCAGGTCGCCGTGGTCCTTCGGGCAGAACACGTGGATCTTCTCGAGCCACGGCTCGGTGTAGCGGCAGTTCGGAAAGTCGGAGCAGCCGATGAACTTGCCGTAGCGCCCCCAGCGGATGATGAGCGGGTGGCCGGAGGTCGGACAGTCGCGGCCAACGTATTCGGGGCCGGTATTCACCTGCGGCATGTCGGCCTCGGCCGCCTTGACCTGCGCGGCAAACGGATCCCAGAACTCGCGCAGCACCCCCACCCACTCACGCTCACCCTCGGCCACCTGGTCCAGCTCCGCTTCCATGTTGGCCGTGAAGTTCAGATCCACGATCTCGGGGAAGTGGCTGACCAGCAGGTCGTTGACGATCAGGCCGGTCTCGGTGGGCACCAGGCGTTTTTCTTCCTTAATCACGTAGCCGCGCTGCTGCACGGTGGAGATGATGGGCGCGTAGGTGGACGGCCGGCCGATGCCGTATTCTTCCAGCGCCTTTACCAGGCTGGCCTCGGTATAGCGTGGCGGGGGCTGGGTGAAGTGCTGCTCGGGCCACAGCCGCGCCAGGTCCAGCGCCTCATCGGCGGCCAGGGGCGGCAAGGTGCGGGCTTCGGCCTCGTCATCCACCGCCTGGTCCTCATCGCGCGCCTCTTCATACACGGCCAGGAACCCGGCGAACTTGAGCGTTGAGCCGGAGACCCGGAACAGGTACTGGCGCAGCGCGCCGCGGGCCACAATATCGACCGAAAGCGTGTCATACAGGGCCGGCGCCATCTGGCTGGCCACAAAGCGCTGCCAGATCAGGGTGTACAGCTTGAGCTGGTCGCGCGACAGAAACTCGGCGAGGCTTTTGGGCTCACGGTCCACCTGGGTGGGCCGGACGGCTTCGTGCGCTTCCTGCGCGCCCTTGGCGCGGGTCTTGTACTGCGGCGGCGTCTCGGGCAGGAAGGCGGCGCCAAAGCGCTCGGTGACGAACTTGCGGGCCTCTGCCTGCGCGGAGGCCGCGATGTTGGTACTGTCGGTACGCATGTAAGTGATCAGGCCGGTGGCCTGGCCGTCGCCCACCTCGATGCCCTCATACAACTGCTGGGCGGTGGCCATGGTGCGCTTGGCGGTAAAGCCCAGGCGACGCGAGGCCTCCTGCTGCAGTGTGCTGGTGGTGAAGGGCGGCGACGGGTTGCGGCGGCGCTCGCCAACCTTGACGCGCGCCACACTGTACTGGGCGGTCTCCAGGTCGGGCAGCAACGCGTGCACCTGCGCTGCGATCTTAAGCGTGCTGTTGGCGCCGGTGCCCACCTCTTCGTCGCCCACTTTTACCAGACGGGCGCGGAAGGCCTGGCGCATGCCCTGGCCGTTGGCGGGCGCGGGCGTCAGCTCAGCGTCAATGCTCCAGTATTCCTGGGGCTCGAAGGCGTCGATCTCGCGCTCGCGGTCCACGATGAGGCGCACGGCCACCGACTGCACGCGCCCGGCCGACAGCCGGCCGCGCACCTTGGCCCACAGCAGCGGGCTGATGGAATAGCCCACCAGCCGGTCGAGGATGCGGCGGGTTTGCTGCGCGTTGACCAAGTCCATCTGGATGGCGCGCGGATGGTTGAAGGCCTCTTCGATGGCGGGCCGAGTGATCTCGTGAAAGACCACGCGCTTCGCCCGCTCGGGCTCGATCTCGGCGGCCTCCAGCAGGTGCCAGGCAATGGCCTCGCCCTCGCGGTCGGGGTCGGTCGCGAGGAACACTTCTTCGGCCAGGGCGGCTTCGGCCTTGAGGGCCTTCACCACCTCGCGCTTTTCGTTGGGCACGCGATACTTGGGCAGAAACTCGTTGTCCACGTCCACCGACAGGGTAGAGCGCAGCAGGTCGCGCACGTGCCCGACCGAGGCGCGCACGGTGTAGCCCTTGCCCAGGAAGCGGCCAACGGTCTTGGCCTTGGCCGGCGACTCGACGATGACCAGCTTGCCCTTGCGCTTGGCGGCGCCGTTGGCGCCCTTGCGCGCCGCTTTGCCGGCGCGCGGCTTGCGCTCGGCCGGGGCCGGACGCTCCATCCCCGCATGCGCGGGCGTGGCGCCCATGCGGAAGAGGTTGGTCCCGCATACCGGGCAGCGGCCCTTGGTGGCCGGCACGGCGGTGACCGTAAAGACGGGTTCCGGCTCGGCCATCTCCCGCTTGGTTTTGCATTTCACACAGTAAGCTTCCATCACCATTCCAATCTGAGAAAACGGCGTCGTCAGGACGCCGACAAAGTCATGCGCAGCGGGCATGGCTGGGGCGTTCTTGCGAACGCCCGGCCGTGCTGCCGTCTTGAGCCGGTGCCCGTCATGTCTTACGCTGCCAAGACCGAGGATCGCGGCCAAAAGCGGGCCGCGGCGAAGTCAGACGCAAGCGTCGCACTCCGTTCAATCGGG
>CAYUYN010000117.1:8969-10266 GCA_964449185.1 uncultured Anaerolineales bacterium
CGCGTGCCGTCGGGGCGCTGCTTGAGCGCGTTGACCATGGCCTTCACATCCTGGGCCTTGTCGCGCGGGCACACAAACAGCACATCCCCCGTATCCACAATGACGAGGTCGGACACACCCAGGGTGGCCACCAGGCGCTGGCCGCCGGACTGGTGGACCAAGGTGCGGCGGGTATCGAGGCTCAGGTGGTCGGCGCCCACCACCACATTGCCGGCCGCATCGGTGGGCAGCACGTCCAGCAAGGCTTCCCAACTGCCGATGTCGTTCCAGCCCAGCCCATCGGCGGGGATGACGGCTACGGCGCGGGCACCCTCCATGATACCGTAGTCCAGGGTAGTGTCCGGCGCGCCGGCCCACGCCTGGGCCAACCGCTCGGGCGCGGCGGCCGCCTGCGCCAGCACCTGGTGCAGGGCCGGCAGTTGGCGCTCCACCTCCGCCAGGAAGCGTTCAACGCGCCACACAAACATGCCAGAGTTCCAGGCGTGCTGACCATCGGCCAGCATGGCCTCGGCCTCCGGCTGGGCGGGTTTCTCCTTGAAGCGCTGGGCACGGTAGACCTCGAAGACCCCCACCCGCCCCAGGCTCTCACCGCGCTGGATATAGCCAAAACCGGTCGACGGGAGAGTCGGCGCGATGCCGAGGGTGACCAGGTAATCCTGCCGGGCCACCTGGGCGGCGGCGGCCAGCAGGTCGCGGAAGCCGGGCTCGTTGCCGATGAAGTGGTCGGCCGTCAGGCAGGCCATCACCGCCTGGGGATCGCGCTGCTGGAGGTGGCGGGCGGCCAGCCCAATGGCAGGCGCCGTGCCGCGCGGGGCCGGCTCCAGAATGAAGTTCCCGGCGGGCAGCTCAGGACACTGGCGCCGCAAATCTTCGGCATAGCGGGCGCTGGTGACCACGCAAATACGGTCGAGGGTAAAGAGCGGCGCCAGGCGCTCTACCGCAATCTGAAACAGGGTGCGCTCGCCCAAGAGTTTGAGCGACTGCTTGGGCCGTTCCTGGCGCGACAGCGGCCACAACCGGGTTCCACCGCCCCCGGCCATAATGACAGCATGGTAATGATCCATCAGTGCGTCCCGTCCACCGAACCCACCGGCCCGCCAATAGCCCGCGCCTTCTCACGCGCTGCGTCCCTTGACAGCCGCGCCCGCCTCACCCCATCCCCGGCCCTTCCCCTCTCCTGGCCGCGAAAACCAAGTGCGCGGGCCAGGAGAGGGAAAGGGGGCAGACCCCTTTCATGCCCGAAGCCGAGGCTGAGAACGCCCTGAGCCAATAGCCCGCGCCCGGCAGGCACCGTGTA
>CAYUYN010000118.1:0-4066 GCA_964449185.1 uncultured Anaerolineales bacterium
TGGCCTCGGCCGGCGGCAACGGCTCGCTCAACGCCGTGGTGACCGTGGCCGAGAATAGTGTCGTTGAAGCAGGCCATGAACAGTGCCATGCGCACGGGATACTATTCCTTGAGGCGAAGATAGCGGTGATAGGCCGCCTCCCACGCCTCGGTGGAGTGGGGCGTAAAGGCTGCCACCGGGAACGACTGACGCACCAGCGCGCGGCCCTCCGCCAGCGACGCCACGTGCCCGCCGGCCATGGCCTGTACCAGGATATTGCCCAGCGCGGTGGCCTCGATCGGGCCGGCCACGACCGTGCGGCCGGTGGCATCGGCCGTGAACGTGTTGAGCAGGGTGTTGTAGGCGCCGCCGCCGATGATATGAATGGTTGTGAACGACCGGCCCGTCAGCCCCTCGAGGCGCTCAGCCACCCAGCGGTATTCCAGGGCCAGGCTTTCGAACACACAGCGCACCATGGCGCCCTTGGTCGCGGGCATGGCCTGGCCGGTCTCGCGGCAGTAAGCCTGAATGCGCGCCGGCATGCCGCCCGGCGCCAGCCAGCGCGCGTCGCTGGCCACCACCAGCGACGCAAAGGCCGGCGCCTGCTCGGCCAGCGCGGTCAGCTCGGCGTAGGTGTGCTCCTCGCCCGGGCCGGCCCAGGCGCGCCGGCACTCCTGCACCAGCCACAGGCCCATGATGTTCTTGATCAGCCGAAAGGTGCCGCCCACGCCGCCTTCGTTCGTCAGATTGTACGCCAGGCTGCGCGCATCGATGACGGGCTGCGGCACCTCCACGCCCATGAGTGACCACGTGCCCGAGCTGAGGAATATCTGGCCCGCGCCCTGATAGGGTACCGCCGCCACCGCCGAGCCGGTATCGTGGCTCGCCGGCGTAATGACTTGTGCGCCGCTTAGGCCCAGCTCCGCTGCCAGGGCAGTGCGCAGCGGCCCCAACACGGTGCCCGGCTGAACCACCGGGCCGAAGAGGCGGGTGGGGACGTCCAGTTGCTCGAGCAGGCCCCAGGCCCAATCGCGGGCGCGCGGGTCATAACACTGCGTGGTCGTGGCGTTGGTGAACTCGTTGGCTTTAGCGCCCGACAGCCAAAAGTGCAGCAGGTCAGGCATCGTCAGCAGGCGTGTGGCGGCTTCGAGTTGGGGTGAGCCCTGCGCGGACAGGGCCAGGAGCTGGTAGAGGGTATTGAAGGGCTGGAACTGGATGCCGGTGCGCTCGAAGATCGCCTCGCGCCCCACGCGCCGGCAGGCCAGGTCGATCATGCCCTCCGTGCGGGCATCGCGGTAGTGCACCGGGTTGCCCAGGAGCTGGTCGTCGCGCCCGAGCAGGCCGAAGTCCACGCCCCAGGTATCCACGCCCACGCTCGCCAGCGGGTCGCCTGCCAGTTGGGCACTGGCCGCCAGCCCGTGCTTAATATCGGCCCACAACCGCAGCACGTCCCAGTATAACGTGTCGCCGGCGCGTACCGGTATGTTTGGGAAGCGATGAGCCTCTTCCAGCGTCAGGCGCGCGCCGTCAAAGCGGCCCAGCATCACGCGCCCGCTCTCAGCGCCCAGGTCAATCGCGGCAAAGTTGACGGTTGCGTTCAAAGGATCATCTTCCATTGAGCAGCGGACGGGCGCAGCTCGACCAGCCCGAGGGGTGAGCGCGTGGGGGCGCCTGCCTGGCTGAGGACTAGCGCAGAAAGGCTTCCGGCAGGCCGCCGTCGACGCTGATGATTTGGCCCGACGTCTTGGCGAACTTGCTGCTGCTGAGCAGGTAGGCCACCTCGGCCTGATCGGCCAGTGTCACGGGCGCCTTGGTCAGGGTGCGCTGGGCGTAGAAGTTGGCCAGCTTCTCCCGCAGCGCCTCGGTGTCTTCGTTCTCGTCGTGCGGCACATGGTACTTATGCAGCGAGCTGATCACCCGGTCGCGCGGGAACATGCTGCTGCCTTCCACCACGGTCGCCGGCGCCAGACCATTGACGCGCACCAGCGGCGCCAGCTCAATCGCCAGCTCGCGCACCAAGTGGTTGGCCGCGGCCTTGCTCGTGTCGTAGGCGACCGATCCGCGCTTGGCCACCGCCGCGTTGACGCTGGTCGTCAGCACCAGGCTGCCCTTCAGCCCTTGTGCCTGCCAAATCTTATTCGCCTCGTCGGCCACGACGTAGCCACCGATAACGTTGATGGCGTAGGTCAAGGACCACTTCTCGTCCGGGATCGCACCTTCTTTGTTCGGCGGAACAAAGATCCCGGCCGTCACGATGACGTGGTCCAACCCCCCATAGGCCAGCACCACCTGCTCGAATAGCGCCTGCACGCTCTCGCGCCGGGTGATGTCCACGCCCAGGCCAATCGCCGGACCGCAGCCCGAAAGGCCCGTGCCAGCCACACCGATCCCCACGCCGTAGAGTTTCACGAGCTCCTGGGCCGTTGCCTGGGCTGCTTCCACCGAGAGATCGGCGCAGACGACGTGGGCGCCTTCCCTGGCGACGCGGTGGGCCGTGGCCTTGCCGATGCCGCTGCCGGCGCCGATCACGACGACGACGCTGCGCGCAAACTCTTTCTCCGGCGGCATGCGCTTGAGCTTGGCCTCTTCAAGCTGCCAGTATTCGATATCAAAGGCCTCCTGGCGCGGCAGGCCCTGGTAGGCGCTGATGGCCTCCGACGCCCGCATGACGTCGATCGCCAGCGAGTAGAATTCCGCCGTGACCCGGCTCTCGCTCTTGTTCTTGCCCCAGGCGATCAGCCCCAGGCCGGGGATCACAATCACGGTTGGGTTCGGATCGCGCAGCGGCGGTGAAGCGGGCCGTTTGCACGCTTCATAATACGCCGCGTAGTCAGCGCGGTAGGCGACCAGGCCTGTTTCCAGTTTCGCCAGCAGCGCTTCCAAGTCCTCAATCTGCGGGTCCCAGTCCACGTACAGCGGCTTGATCTTAGTTCTCAGGAAATGGTCGGGGCAGGAGGTGCCCACCTCGGCCAGCCGGGGCGCGTCGTGGCTGTTGGCAAATTGGAGCACGCGCTCGGTGGTGTGCACGGTGCCGATGAAGCGATTGGCCTGCGAAACCATCCCGCGCAGCCTGGGCAGCAGCTGGATCAGCAGCTTCTCTCGCTTGGGCTCATCTGAGGACGCGTATTTCTGCCCGCCAAAGGTCTGGGCACCCTTGTCAAACTGCTCGACAAAGCGCCCGGCCTTCTCGATCAGTGTCAGGGTCAGCTCATAGCAGGCTTTGTCGTCATCGGCCCAATTAATCAGGCCGTGCTGGCCCATCACCAGGCCACGCAGCTTCGGGTTCTGCCGGGCCATGTCTTCCATCACCAGGCCCAGATCAAAGCCTGGCCGCTGCCACGGCACCCAGCCAATTTCGTCCCCGAACACTTCGGCCGTCAGGCCTGCCTGGTCCTTGCTGGCTGCCATGGCAATGACGGACACCGGGTGCATGTGGTCCACGTGCCGGGCCGGGATAAAGCCGTGCAGGGGCGTGTCAATCGAGCCGACGGCCGGGTTCAGGCCGTAGACAGCATGCCGGTACATGTCCACCATGGCGTCTTCGACCTCGGTCTTGGCGCCTTTTTCTTCGGCCCGGTTGTAAATCCCCTGCAGGGACAGCAGCTTGTCCATGTACAGCGCGGCGAAGTTGGCGCGCGTGGCCGTGCGCAGGTCGCCGCCCGAGCCTTTGACCCACAGTACGTCGACTGCCTCACCGGTCAATGGGTCCGGCATGGGCACTTTGGAGGACGTGTTACCGCCGCCCGTGTTCGTAATGCGCTGGTCCAAACCCAGGAGGTTGCTCCGGTAGCGCAGGCGCTCGACGGGGTCGAGTTGGTCCGCCACCGCATCGTCCCACAGGTAGGCGACGTGCTGGAACTCTTCTGCTTTCTTGGCCATGTCGATCTTTACCGTGTCCCTTTAGCTTCCGCGTTGCGCCAGCACAGTCTGCTCGTAGTGGCGCACTTCATCCATGAACTTCATCCCGACCGGCACGCCCTGGGTCAGGCAGTAATAATCCCACCCGGCCCCGGCGGGTAGCGTCTTCAGCTCCTCCAGCAACGCCAGGCGGCCGGTGTAGTCCCCGGCCAGTTCGAGCGCCCGCAGC